>DASSQB010000535.1:0-17837 GCA_035702725.1 Terriglobales bacterium
AGCGGGCACCACCACGGCATGTGGGTCCGTGCCCAGGACCAGGCGCACATTGAAGAACTGCCCGGGCCATAGTTTCCGGGATTGATTGCGAAACGTGCCCATCAGCTTGATAGTGCCGGTGGTCTGGTCAACGGCGTTATCAATAAACGTCAGAGTGCCCAGTTCCGGCTGTGGATCGTTGGGCACGAATGCCTGCACCTGCAAGCCTGCCTGGGCCCGCGCCCGCACCGCCGGCAGCTGCGCTTCTGGAATGTTGAAGGCCACGTAAATGGGCGTGACTTGGTTGAGGGTGGTCAGCTGATTAGTGTCATTAGCTTTCACCAGATTGCCCAAATTGACCAGAATGGCGCCGGCGCGGCCGCTGATGGGAGCGCGAATGTCGGTGTAGCCGAGGTTCACCTTCGCGGTTTCCACCGCCGCCTTGTCCGCCTTTACGGCCGCGGTATAGGCCGCCGCCTGGGCTTCCTGTGCCTGGGCATCCTGCGGCGCGAGCACGCCCGCCTTCAGAAGAGCATCGTAGCGGGCTGCCTGCGCCCGGGCGTTAGCGGCGGTGGCCTCGTCCTGAGCAAGCTTGCCCTCTGCCTGGTCAAGCGCTGCCTGGAAGGGCCGCTTATCCAGCTGGAACATCAGTTGCCCCGCGCGAACATCGTCTCCCTGCCTGAACAGCACCCGCTCGATCTGCCCGTCCACCATGGACTTTACCTGAACGGTGCGGTAGGCCTGCGCATTGCCGATGGCGTTTACTTCAATCGGGACGGGGGCCTGCTCCGCCACGGCCACCGTCACCGGAGCGGCGGGAAAGGCGGGACGAGCTGCGTTCTGCTGCTGCTTGCCCCCGCAGGCGAAAAACAACAGTGAGGTTGTGCTCACCACCAGGGTTATGACGAAAGCGCGAATAGGACGTTTCATTTGCCTCAGGCTGTTACGGCATGATTTCGCGGCCGGTCGGAAGCTCTGCCCAGCTTCCTTGCCGGTTTGCGGCCATTCCCGGCAGCTTCAGGTGCGCGTCTGGCTGAACCGTTGGATCGCACGGGTGCTGGGGAGCTATTCGGCCGGGCGGAAACTCCGTTCAGCCAGATGTCTGCCAGTTGCTGTCCTAACTGACGGGGGTTGTACTTGAGATGCCGAGCGCCGGCAAAGAGTCCCTGCATCAGGTTGTGACCGGCGACCATGGCTACAAACGCGCGCGCGCCCACCACCGGATCAATCTCCCGCAGCGAGCCCTGCTTCACGCCGGCGCGAATGTAATCCGAAATACGATCCAGCGATTCGGACACATAATTATGGACGAACTTTTGCGATAGTTCACCATCGCGAAGCGCGCTGAACAATAGCAAACGGGTAAAAGCCCCATCATCTTGACGTTTGTGGAGTAGGATTTCTGCCAGATCTCCCACGGTCTTCATGGTGGGGGCCGAGGACCGCAAACGCCGGTGCAGAGACTCGGCCCGCACCGTTGCTTGCTCCGACACTACAGCCCAATACAGCTCTTCCTTAGACGTAAAGTGACGGAAAATGATAGCTTCGTTGACTCCCGCCAAACGTGCAATTTCCCGGGTGCTGGTCCCATCGAATCCCTGCCGCGAAAAAAGCTGCGTCGCCGCCATTAGGATTTGTTTCCGCCGTGTTTTTCCCGGCACTCGCATGTAATCACTTACTTATCATCTCATTCGATGTGCGGGGTGCCGGGGCGGTCCAGCAAAATAATGTAAAGAAAGCCACCGAAAGAATGCCCTCCGGGGAGGAGGGCGCGCCAGAATGGCAAAAGCCGGGAGGCCTCTCTTGCCTAGGCCCACTCCCGGCTTTGCTTACTGCAACTTGGAGCCAAACTCTATGGTTGGGGATTAGTGGCCGGTGCTTGGGGAGTGGCGCCTGCTGGCTGTGGACTGGCGCCGGACGGGGGCGGGGTAGTATCAGGTTGCTGTGGACCAGCCGCAGCCCGCGCCCCCGGCTGAGCCGGTGATGGTGGTGGCAGGTTGGCGGCCCCGACCGCAGATTCCCGCGCCAAATGCGGGAATACCGGGGTGACCTCAAAAATCATCTTCTCGCGGGCCGAGGCCAGCGGGACAGAAGGCGACTTGACCAGTTCCGCCTGGTCGCTCCACGGGTCCACCTTGACTCGTCCGCCCAGGGGCAGAGCGGGGACCTGGTCCAGTTTGCTCATTTCCAGAGCAGGAGCCGAGCTCATCAGGTCGGGCATGCGCAGGACGCGGTCGCGACTCGCCAGCGGATTTCCCAGGTGGGGCGTCAGCAATGCCGACAGCACAACCGACCGCTCCTGCAGGGCCTTGAGGAAGAGCCCGGCGCTGGCCAGCTTGGCTTTGTAGGGAGAATTCTGCAGCAGCTCCAACGCCTTCTTGTCGGCCGAGGCTTCGTCATTCAGGTTGTGGGCAAAGCCCAGCTGCTGGTAGGTGTACTGATCTGAGAACAGCATGCGGTCCACGAAGGCGAACTTGGTATCGGTCTGATGGCCCAGCACGATGTGCCCCAGTTCGTGACTGAGAACCGTGGCCAGGCTGGCCTCATCGGGCAGCACGTCCAGCAGCCCGCGGCTGATCACGATAGTATGACCAACGTGGAAGGTTTCCAGCGGTTCGGTCAGCATCACGCGGCAATGCACCGGCCAGGTCAGGTTGATGTTGTTGGTGACCACCAGGTTGTTGACCACGGTTTCCAGTACCGTGTCCACCTCGCCGCGCGGCGCCAGCAGGCCGGCCTGCTGCAACCGTTCCACAACGTTGCCTTCAGCTTGTTGTTCCCATAGCCGCTGGCTCTGCACCGGCGTGGCGTCCTGCGCCGCGGCGCTCTGGTCCTGCACATCCGGCGAATCCACCGTCAATTGCGTCAGCTCCGACTGGTGCGACGCATGCTTCAGGTTGTAGCCCCAGAGCCTGGTCTGCGCCTTGAAGCTGGTGGCGCGCCCGATTCCGTAATGCATGTCACTTTCTTCGCTGTACACGTAAGAGGGCAGCCACAGCCCCGGCTGCAGATTCAAACGCCAGCTATCAAAATGGAAGTAATACTTGCCGTTCCCCTTGTTGGAGTAGGTGCCGTTCAGGCGGACAACGTTATAGCCCTGGTCTTCCACCCAGATGCGCCCAATAAACCGGCCGTCCCCGGTCTTCGGCTTGGGCTGGACATCGAAAACCAGGCAGCGGAGGTCGCCCAGAAATTCTCGCCGCACATAGCGGAAGTCGTAGTGCTGACGGTCGAATTCATCGCGGTCGGCATAAATCATCCAGGCAAATCCCGCCGGATTCAGCCGCAAGGAGTAAGTTTCGGTTAGCGTTCCCAGAAAGCGCTTCAGGCGCGAAGAAGAACCCAGGTAGCTGGCTTCGCTGGCGTGCATCAGATCCAGTCTCCCCAGGAAGTACTTGTCCCCGGCCGGCACCATGCCCAGTTCCGGATCCGGCTTCATAGCTTGGAAATACGTCTCCACCACCGGGCTGTAACTGTCGAGGTACATCACCAGCTTCTGCTCGCTGGCAACCACGTGGTCCACCACCTGGTCCATCGTCACCGGCGCCGCGGGGGCCGCCGCTTGAGGTTGGTCCTGGGCGAAGGCTCCGCAGCAGCATGCCAGTGCCGCCGCCATGATCCATTTTGCAAATCGCATGATGTCTACCTCTTTCAGTACGCCAGTTGGAAAACTACGTGGACTACGGCTGTGGAGTCCACGGGCCGGCCGCTCTGTTGCGCCGGCTTGAAACGAATCTGGCTGGCAGCGTTGACCGCGGCCTGGTCGAGCCCATGTCCCAGACCCTGTACCACGCCCAGCACGTGGGCCTGGCCATCCGCCGCAAACAGCACTTGCACCAGAACTTCACCCTGCAATCCCAGGCGCCGGGCTTCTTCGGTGTAAACCGGTTTGGGTTTGGAGAGAATCTCCACCGGGGTCGTGGCCGGGGCATTCACCACCGCGCGTTGAGGTGCCGCGCTCTGCGTGCTCACATCGCCAAATCCGCCGGCGTGTACGTTGCCTCGGCCGCCGCTGCGGCCGTCTCCGTTTCCGGGAGTGGCCACGCCATCACCGAAACCAGCGCTGGCTACGTTTCCACGCACCCCGCGCGTCCCGCCTGCGCCATTGCCGCTGCCCCCTCCCACCGGCATATCGAATCCGCCCATCCTGGCCATCACCAGCCGCCCCTGGCCTTTGCCCTGGGCGGGAACACCGTTGGGGTCGCCAAATCCGCCGGTTTGAACGTTCTGCACCGGGCGAACAATGGTCGGCGTCGCCGAACTGCCCCCGAAGCTCCCGGTGTGCACAATGGACGGCATTGCTCCTCCGGGCCGTACCAGCGCCGGAGCCAGCTTGGGCGCGGCGAAGACCACCCTGGGCGCCACCAGTGCTGCCGTTTGGCGGGCACGAGCCTCCACATCGCCCGGCACTACCACGCGCGCCTTCATGGCCGGCGCGGGAAGCAAAGGCATCCTGGGATGCCGCTGCACTTCTTCCGCTGGCCTCGTCTTCTCTACTAAAGGTGTGTAAGTCAGGTGTTGGGTAGCAACCACCAGCCGTTGCGGCTGCAAAATACCGGCTTCCACCAGCAGGAGAACCAGCAGGCTTTGACCCAGAAAGCTGGTCCCCAGCGTGCGCCAGTTCATTTTTCGTTCTGGCAGTAAGAGTTGCTCGAACGCCTCTGACATCAGTGGTCTGCTCCAATTGGGGAACCCAAGCCAGGGGAGTTCGCGCCGGTGTAGGTAGGTTACTGTTGGTATGCCGGAGGGTAAATGTGCCTGCGGTCTATGTCCCAGGGTAATTGGGGCAGAAGAACTCAAAAGCTGCTCAGCAATTGGGAGTTAACGGTCGGCAGTAAGCAATCAGCACGCAGCAGCCATTCAGCCAATCCATCGTTAGTTTAGAGGTTCCTTGGCGTCGCTGAATGCTATTTGCCGGTGTTGTTAGAGGCTGAGAGAGATCTTCAATCGTCAATCCGTTCACACTTGCGATTTGGCCCGGCGCACCGGCTTCCGCGGGCTTTCTACCACCGCTGTCTGGGGAAAGAAGACAGAAAAGCAAGTGCCAGTGTGGCCCGGCCGCACACTGCTGTGCACGTGGATGGTGCCCCCATACTTCTGCACAATCCCATGGCTCACCCACAGCCCGAGCCCGGTCCCCTTCTCGCCCTTGGTGGTGAAGAAGGGATCAAAAATGCTCGCCAGATGTTCGTGGCGGATGCCGTGCCCGGTATCGGCCACGCTGATGCGCACTCCTTCCTGCCAGGGATGGCGCCAGTCGCGGGAATGGAACACATGCACTTTGATGGCGCCGCCTTCAGGCACGGCGTCGAGGGCATTTCCCACCAGGTTAGACAGCACCTGCCGTATTTCTCCCGGTGAAGCGGTGATAGGAGCGACGTTTTCCAGCCGTTTCTCCAGCTTCACTTTTAGTGTATGCAATTTGTGCGCATACAATTCGAGCAGTCCGCTCACAAGCTCAGCCACATCCACCTGAACCGGCACCGTGGGCTCGCGGTAGAAGGCAAGCGTCTGGCGAGCGATGCGGGCCACACGCGCAACCTCTTCCTGGGCCATGCGCGCATAGCGGCGAGCGCTGGCGTCGAGCGAAGGGTGGTTTTCCAGCAGGTAAAGGAGGTTGGTCACGCCTTCCAGAGGATTATTGATCTCGTGGGCAATGGCCGCAGCCAGCCGCCCCGTGGTGGCCAGCTTTTCGGTGGCATGCAGCACGTCTTCGGTGCGCTTGCGCTCGGTGATGTCGCGCGAATTGACCACGATGCCCGCTACCCCCGGCTCGTGCAGCAGATTGTTGGCCGTGGCCTCCAGCGTGCGCCAGGAGCCATCGTTATGCCGGAAGCGCACTTCAATGGGCGCAATCGAGCCGGGAACCCCCAGCCGCTCCTGAAAAAGCGCTGTTACCCGCGGCCGGTCGTCAGGGTGCACAAAGTCAAAGGCATTTTGCCCGATCACATCTTCTGGCCGGTAACCCAGAATGCGCTCAATGGACGGGCTCTCATAACGAACGGTGCCATCCGCGTCCAGGACGGTAATGACGTCGGAAGAATTCTGCACCAGGGAACGGAAGCGCAGTTCGCTTTCCTGCAAAGCCTGGCGGCTTTGCCGTAATTCCTGCTCCGAGCGCCTGCGCTCGGTGATGTCGCGGGCGACGGCGGAGGCGCCTATGATGTTTCCCTTTTCACCGCGAACCGGTGAGATGGTGAGGGAAACGCTCAGCACCGTCCCGTTCTTAGCCTGGCGCCTGGTCTCATAATGTTCAATTCGCTCGCCGCGGCGCAGCCGACGCATAATCTCTGGCGTGTCGTCGGGGTAGCCGGGCGGCACCAGCGAGGACACGTGGCGTCCGACCATCTCCGCTGCCGAGTAGCCGTAGATACGCTCCGCTCCCTTGTTCCAGCTGTGAATGATCCCATTCAGGTCCTTGCTCAGAATAGCGTCGTCAGAGGATTCGACGATGGCCGCCAGCTCTATTCGGGCCTGGTTGGGGGAGGATTTTTGGCCCAGCTTCCGCCGCTCGCGCCCGGCTGAGCTTTCTCGCGGCGATGCCTCGCCCTCAGCCTTGCCCGGCTGACGTGCAGACTTGGTGAGAGCGCGTCGGAGGTTCTTCATGGGAACGGCCGGCCTAATCGGGCATTAGCTTACACCAAATTGTCAGTTGCCCGCTGTGGACACCTGTGCAACTTGCGCCGGCGTTTCCGGCATCAAAATGGTGTTTTGGTGAGCAAAACGCTGCGCGCATAAAGCTTCATTGTGCGGACCTGGACCAGCCGTCACGGCCCCATTCGTAGTCTCTCTGGAAAATTGATAAGCGACGCAGGAAAAACTGTGCGATGGCAACCAACGCGACCACATCCAGAGCATTAGCTAAAGCCGCAACCGGCTTGCCCGGATTGGATCAGGTGCTGAACGGGGGTGTTCCGCGCGGCCGCAATACGCTGATTATCGGCGGGCCCGGCTCCGGTAAGACCCTCATCGGCATGGAGTTTCTCCTGCGGGGAGCGCGTGATTTCGGCGAGCCCGGCATTTGCATGTCGTTTGAGGAAACCGACCAGCAACTCAAGGCCAATGTTGCTTCTCTGGGCCACAACCTTGACGCCTTGGTCCGGGCCGGCAAGCTGTTGGTTGATTATGTCTACATCGAACGCAGAGAGATCGAGGAAACCGGCGAGTATGACCTGGAGGGCCTTTTCATCCGGCTGGAGCATGCCATCAAGCGCATCAAGGCCAAGCGCATTCTGCTGGATACCATAGAGGTCCTGTTTTCAGGGCTGGGCAACGAGGCTATATTGCGTGCGGAATTGCGCCGCCTGTTTCGCTGGCTGAGCAATCATGGCCTGACCGCCGTGGTGACCGCGGAACGGGGTAATGGGGTCCTGACCCGTTACGGCCTGGAAGAATATGTTGCCGAGTGCGTTTTGCTGCTCGACCACCGCGTCAATGGGCAGGTTTCAACCCGTCGCCTGCGCGTGGTTAAGTACCGCGGATCGGCCCACGGCACCGACGAATATCCTTTTCTCATTGACCGCAGCGGCATTTCGGTTTTTCCCATCACCTCCGTGGGTCTCGCGCATCAGGCAAGAAGCGAGCGCATTTCCAGCGGCGTCAGCGGCCTGGACAAAATGCTGGGGAATCAGGGTTTCTACCGCGGCAGCAGCATTTTGATAACCGGCACCGCCGGTACCGGCAAATCCAGTTTTGCCTCTTTCTTCGCCGATTCCGCCTGCGCCCGCGGCGAGCGCTGCCTCTACTTTGCCTTCGAGGAGTCTCCCAGCCAGATCCTGCGCAACATGCGCTCCGTGGGCCTGAACCTGGAGAAGTGGATGAAACGCGGGTTGCTCCGCATCCACGCCGTGCGCCCCACCAGCACCGGACTGGAGGGCCACCTGGCCGCGATGCACAAGCTCATCACCGACCACAAACCTTCGGTCGTGGTGATTGACCCCATCACTAACCTGATCAGCATTGGCGATACGGTGGCGGTCAAAGCCATGCTGACCCGCATGATTGACTTCCTGAAGATGGAGGGAATCACGGCCATGTTCACCAATCTCACCCTGGAGGGCGCGATGGAACAGACCGTGATCGGCATCTCCTCCCTGATGGATAGCTGGGTCCTGCTCCGCGACGTGAAACACGGAGAAGCGCGCCGCCGGGTGCTGTACCTGCTGAAATCCCGGGGGATGGCGCATTCCAATCGCATGGTCGAGTTCGAACTTAACGAACGGGGTATCACGCTGCACACTGACGGGCGGGCGCTGCAACAGAGGACGAGCGCATGAACGCACAGGCGAATAAAAGCACAAAACGGCCGAAAGCGGCGCGGCGGCGGAAAACGATGTCATGGGAATTGCGCCTCTACGTCGCGGGCACGACTCCCAAGTCGGTGGCCGCCTTTGCCAACCTGAAGGAAATCTGTGAAACCCACATGGGAGGCAAGTACCGCATTGAAATAATTGACCTGCTGCGCAATCCACAGCTCGCCAGCGGCGACCAGATTGTGGCGGTTCCGACCCTGGTGCGGCGTTTGCCGCACCCGGTCAAAAAAATCATTGGCGACCTGTCCAACACCCAGCGGGTGCTGGTTGGGCTAGATCTCAAGCCGGCGCGTCTGACCCACGCCGCCACCCAGGCTTGACGAATGCCGCGCTTCCGGCCAGCAGATGAGAAAAGGCAAGGCCGGGCAGCGCGCACTGCGGGTGAGTTCCAGCAGCAATTGGCCGAGGAGAGCGGCGCCACTTATGTGCTCAGGCTGTATGTGGCGGGGACAAACCTGCATTCCGTGCGCGCCATCGAAAACACTCGGCGCCTGTGTGTCGAGTTCCTGCGGGGCAGATGCGAGCTGCAGGTGATTGACCTGTACCAGCAGCCGACTCTGGCGCAACGTGACCGCATCCTCACGGTGCCCGCTCTGGTGAAGCTTTCCCCCCCGCCCACGGTCAGGTTTGTGGGCGATATGTCCGACACCGATAAGATTCTGCGCGGCCTGGGCATTGTGCGGCGCGAAACCGGGAATGAGTGATTGACCCAAAGAAACCACAACGCGAGGGGCAATGAAGTGGAGGACCTGCGCAGGCAATTGCAGGCGGCGCAGGAGGCCCTCCACGCGATTCAGTCGGGCGCGGTGGACGCGGTGGTGGTCTCCAGCCCGGGCGGCGACCGCCTCTACACCCTGAGCGGGGCCGAGCACGCGTACCGGGTCTTCGTCGAAGCCATGAACGAAGGCGCAGCGACCGTCTCCGCCGATGGCACCATTCTGTTCTGCAACCGCCGCTTTGCCGAGCTGGTGCGCAGGCCTCTGGACGAAATCATCGGCACTCCTATCCTGGATCTGGTTCCCGCCGCCGAAAGCAAGGCCTTCGAAGCATTATTGCGCAAATCGTTGGAGAGCAGCGGCAAGGCCGAAACCAGCCTTTGCGCCGCCGGCGACGAACTCATACCCGTCTACATTTCCCTGCGCAGCTTTGAAGAGTTTGGCTCGCGTGCCGTGGGGATGGTAGTCACCGACCTGCGAGAACAAAAGCGCAACCAGGAGATGCTGGCGGCGGGCAAGCTGTTCCGCCTGATCATGGAGCAGGCCACGGAAATCGTGGCTGTTTGCGACACCGAAGGGCGCGTTTTGCAGGCCAGCAACGCGCTGGAACAGACGTGCGGAACCAATCCTCTGTTTCAATCCTTTGACAGCATCCTGCCGCTGGACCTGCACCTTCCCGGCAACGTGGCGCCGCCCCGCCGCTTCACTGTGGCCGACCTTTTCGCCGGCCACAGCTTCCGTGGTGTCGAGGTCAGCTACCAGCCGCCGCAAGCCGAGCGCCGGCACTTTCTGCTCAGCGCCGCACCCGTGGTCTTGGACGGCAAGCCCGCCGGCTGCGTTATCACCTTGTTCGACATTGACGAGCGCAAGCGGGTGGAGGAGTCCCTGCGCCGCTCGGAAAAACTGGCCGCCACCGGCCGTCTGGCCGCCACCATCGCGCACGAGATCAACAATCCCCTGGAGGCGGTGACCAATCTTCTCTATCTGATTGAAACCGTCCCCGGCCTCGACCGCGAAGCCCTGACCTACGCCAACGCCGCTCAGGAGCAACTGGCGCGCGTGGCCCACATCACCCGCCAGACGCTCGCTTTTTATCGCGAGTCACGCCAGCCCCAGACCATCCGCCTGAGAGAGATAACCGATTCCATCCTCTCTCTGTATCGCGGCAAAGCCGAGCTGAAGAATATTCAGGTGCTGGAGGACCTGCGCTTTGAAGGCGAAATCCTCGGTTTTCCCAACCAGGTGGCGCAGGTTATCTCTAACCTCTTTCTGAATGCCCTGGAGGCCTGCCCGCCGGCGGGAAGAATTTGGATCAGACTTTACCCTTCGTGCGAATGGTCAAACTCGCGCAAGCCGGGGGTGCGGATTGTCATTGCCGATAACGGCCCCGGCGTTGCTCCCCGGGATCGGGCCCGTCTGTTTGACGCGTTTTTCACCACCAAAGGCGAAAAGGGAACTGGGCTGGGGCTCTGGGTGTCACAAGGCATCGTGGCCCGGCACCGAGGCTCTCTGCGTTTCCGCAGTAGCGTCCGTCCCCAACAGAGCGGCACCGTGTTCTCGGTTTTTCTCCCGCTCCAAGCGACCGTGCCAGCTGCAGCTCCGCCACAGTCGGATTAGAGCACACTGCATCCTCACTCAGCCCCACCGGGATGCAGAAACAGTTTTCCTGCCTAATCTCGCGGCTTGTGAGAAGATACGAGCATCCTCATGGCGCCACGTTGTGAGCGGCCAATGCCGGTGTTCGTGACCGGACTAATGTTCGGCGTGCTGGCCCCGCGCCCGGCGCGAGCACCTGACCAACCGGCGCAGAGTGCCCTTAGGCGACGGCCACGCCGCCTTAAGCATCCCCTCGGTGTAGCCTTTGCGCTTCTGCTCGCGGCCAGCATGTGGTTCTATGTGAAAGGCATCCTGATTCCTTACCAGGAGGCCGATGCCGCCCGCTTCTCCCGCCCCCGCGGCAATCTCTCCGATCTATATCCCCGCTGGCTAGGCGCGCGGGAACTGCTGCTTCATCACCGCGACCCTTACAGCCGGCAGGTGACGCGCGAAATTCAGATGGGCTACTACGGCAGGCTACCGGATCCCTCCCGTCCCAACGATCCCAAAGACCAGCAGGGATTTGCCTACCCTGTTTATGTGGCGTTTTTGCTGGCGCCTTTTCTTCACCTGGATTTTGCGCCACTGCGCGCTGGGTTTACATGGGTGTTGGCCGGGCTGATCGTGGCCACCGTGCTGCTTTGGGCCAAGGCGCTGCGCTGGCAGCTTTCGGCCAGCAGCAAAGTTATTTTTGTTTTGCTGGTGATCGGCAGTTTCCCCGCCGCCCAGGGAATCAAACTGCAGCAATTGACCGTTCTGGTCAGCGCGGTGCTTGCGGCGGCTGCCGCGGCGCTCGCAGCCGGCTGGTTGTCCTTGGCGGGGCTGCTGCTGGCGCTTTCCACCATCAAGCCTCAGTTGGTGGTTCCCCTGCTGATTTTTCTATTTCTGTGGGTGATTGGCGACTGGCCCCGGCGTTGGCCCCTGCTGGCCAGTTTCAGCCTTGCCATGGCCTGCTTGTTGGGAGCCAGCCAATGGGTCCTTCCCGGCTGGATGGGGAAATTCATAGCCGCCCTGGCCGCCTACCGCCAATACACGGGGGGTACTTCCATCCTGACTGCTCTGCTTACGCCTCCGGGCGGCATGATTGTAACCGCAGGCTTGCTCCTGATGCTGGCTGTGCTGGGTTGGAAACTGCGTCAGGTGCCCGCGGGGTCGCCCCCTTTTAACCTCCTGCTCAGCCTCGTGTTAGCCGTAACGGTTGTTATAATTCCCACTTGGGCGCCTTATAACCAGTTGCTGCTGCTGCCGGCCCTTATCCTGCTGGTCCGCGACTGGCGTCGCCTCGTCCGCTTCGGGCGGCTTTCCCGGCTGCTCTATTTGCTGGTTGTGGCCCTGGTCGCCTGGCCCTGGCTCGCCACCCTCTACCTGAGCGGCGCCTGGTTTTTGCAGCCGCCAGCGGTGGTGCAGCGCGGCTGGACCCTGCCCCTCTACACCTCCATGCTCATTCCCTTTGGAGTCATGGCCTTGCTGGGAATTGACGCCGTCCGCCGGGATGCCGCTCTGCCCCCAGCATGAACTCATGTTCTGTCTTGCCTTTTCGCGGGCTCAGGGATTACGCTTTTGCCACAATTATCGGTAGAACGCCCGCCACTCCGGGGTTAACGGCCAGCGGGAAACCTACCCCGGGACCCACAAAATCATGGCCTTACATAGCGCCGCCACTCCTGCCGCTGAACCTGGAACTGGAGCATTTCCCACACTTCTGGTGGTACAGGGAAACGATACCCGCACCATCCTCCTGGATCATTCACCCTTCACCGTTGGCCGCAAGGTTGACAAGGACCTGGTTATCGCCGATCCGCGGGCTTCGCGCGACCACGCCGTAATTCTTTCGGAAAACGGCGAATTCTCAGTGGTGGACCAGAGCAGCAAGCACGGCACCTACGTTAATGGCGAGCGGGTGCAGCGGGTCAAGCTGAAGCCCAACGATCGCATCGAGTTCGGCGCCCGCGATGCGGTGTACGTAGTTTTCCAGCCGGCCCAGCCCGCCACCAGCACTGCCCGCGAGTTCCTGCATCAGATTTCCGACCTGAACATCTCCACCCAGACCACCGACCTGGAAAAGCTGACGCTGTTCCTGGAGGCGGCGCGCAAACTTAACACTACTGGAGTTCTGGATGAGATTTTGGTCACGCTCATTGAATCCACGCTGCGGCTGACCGGCGCCGAACGGGGCTACGTTTTCCTGTTGGAGACGGGAGGCAAACTGCGGCTCGCGGCAGGACGCAATTCCTCTGGCGCCGCACTGCTCGACGATAAGACAATTTCACATTCCATCCTCGACGACGCCATCCATTCCAACTCTGAGTTTTTGGTGTCAGACACCAGCCAGTCCAGCGACATGGCGGTGCGCAACAGCGTAATTGCCTACGATTTGCGCACGGTGATCTGCATTCCCATGCGGCGCACGCAACTGCAGGCCGCGCGCGCCACGGATACGGCCGGACAGCCGGGGATTTTGGGGGCGCTTTACCTGGATGCTCGCTACACCTCGCGCAACCTTTCCGGCGTGGGTCACGACGTGCTGCACGCTATCGCGCGCGAAGCCGCTGCGCTGGTAGAAAACGCACGTATGGCGGAGGCGGAGGAGGCCAACCGCCGCTACGAGCAGCAGATGGCCATCGCCGCCACCATCCAGCAGGGGCTGATGGCAGTCACCATTCCTGAGGTCTCTTTCGCCGCGCTCCGCGCCCGCAACATCTCCTGCAAGGAGATTGGCGGAGACTTCTTCGACGCGGTGCGCACCGGCGACGAGCTGGCGGTGGTAATCGCGGACGTCTGCGGCAAGGGAGTTACCGCGGCCTTGCTGGCTTCCACGCTGCAGGGCATGGTGTATTCGCACCTGGTAGCGCGCATGCCGCTGCCCGAGATTGCCAACGTCGTCAATCGTTTCTTCTGCCAGAAGCACATCGGAGAGAAATACGCCACCGTGGTCATCGTGCGCCTCAACAGCCAGGGAAACCTGGAATACGTCAACTGCGGACACGTGCCGCCGCTGCTGGTGAGCAACGGCAACGTGATGCGGCCGGAAGTCTCCAACGTTCCCGTGGGCCTGCTGGCCGACGCCGGCTACCAGGGCGGCTCCTGCCAGCTGAATCCCGGGGACCGCCTCCTGCTGGTCACGGATGGCGTTACCGAGGCGGAGAACGCGCAAGGCGAGTTCTTCGAGGATTCGCGCCTGCAGGAGATTGCGGCTCACAGCTCGTTCGACCAAATTTTCGCCGCGGTTAACGCCTTCTGCGCCGGCACGCCTCTGGCTGACGACTGCACCGTGGTCGAGTTGCAGTACACGGGCTAAAACTCCGGCACGGCACGCCGCGGCTGCCCGCGTGCCTGCACCGGCCGCCGCCTACCACGAGTCCCACGGGGCAGAGCTGATGAATTTTACCTTCCTGGACTGGTCAGCCATCGTCGCCTACCTGGTGATCACGCTGGCCATGGGCCTCTACTTCCGCCGCCGCTCCGGCCGCAGCGTTGACGACTATTTCGTTTCCGGGCGCAACGTCAGCTGGTGGCTGGCCGGAACCTCCATGGTGGCCACCACTTTCGCCGCCGATACGCCGCTGGTGGTCACGGGGCTGGTTTACAGCCAGGGCATTGCCGGCAACTGGCTGTGGTGGTGCCTGCTGCCCTCGGGCATGATGACCGTCTTCCTTTTTGCCCGGCTGTGGCGGCGTTCCGGGCTGCTCACCGATGTTCAGTTTGCGGAAATGCGCTACACCGGGCGCCCCGCCGCCTTCTTGCGCGGTTTTCGCGCCATCTACCTCGGCCTGCTCATGAACTGCCTCATCCTGGGCTGGGTGACCAAGGCTATGGTGACCATCGTCGGCACCACGCTGGGTGTGAGCCCGCATGCCGCCCTAGCCATCTGCATTTTCTTCCTGATTCCGTTCACCGGACTGTACGTCTCGCTCGGCGGCTTGTGGGGCGTGCTGTGGACCGATTTGTTCCAGTTTGTTTTGAAGATGGCCATTGTCATCGCGGTGGCTTATTACGCTGTTGGCGCAGTGGGGGGCCTGGGCACCCTGGTGAGCACGCTACACGGTCTGCGAACTGCGGCGTCGGCTGGTGGAGGCACGACTGCCGGCAATGCTCTTTCCTTCTTCCCCGATTTCTCCCGGCCTCTGACTGCCCAGACGCTATGGCTGCTGCCCGGCCTGACCTTTGTGGTCTATCTTGCGGTGCAGTGGTGGGCCTTCTGGTATCCGGGGGCTGAGCCGGGCGGCGGCGGCTACATTGCGCAGCGCATTTTCAGCGCCAAGGACGAGCGCCACGGTCTGCTCTCGGTGCTGTGGTTCAACATCGCGCATTATGCCATTCGGCCCTGGCCCTGGATTATTGCCGCGCTTGCCGCCATCATCCTCTATCCCCACCTGGAGCATCCCGAAACCGGTTACATGCTGATTGTCAACAATCAGATGCCGCACGCATTGAAGGGCGTGGTGATTGCGGGATTCATGGCCGCATTCATGTCTACCATCGCTACCCAGCTAAACTGGGGCGCCTCCTACCTGGTGGCTGACTTTTACCGCCGTTTCATTAAGCGAAATGGCTCGGAAAATCATTACGTCAACATCTCCCGCCTGGTCACGGTTCTGCTGGTGATTTGCTCCGGCTACGTGGCCGCGCAGCTTACTTCCATCAAGTCAGGATGGGAAGTGGTGCTGGAAATCGGCGCCGGTACCGGCGGCGTTTACCTGCTGCGCTGGTACTGGTGGCGGATCAACGCCTGGAGCGAGATTTCGGCCATGGCCACCGCCCTGGCCTTAACCATCGCCCTGCGCTGGGGCGCGCCTTTCAGCGGCGAAGGCCCGGTGCTGTTTGCCAAAACCGCGATTACCACCACTGCGGTCACAACCGTGGTTTGGATTGTGGTTACCTTCCTCACCAAGCCGGAATCGGAGGAAGTTCTGCTGCGCTTTTACCGCAAGGCCCGGCCGGATGTGCGCGGTTGGGGACCTGTGGCGTTAAAGACTCCCGACGTTGCCGCCACGCGAGACCTGGGCCGCAATCTTGGTTCCTGGATGCTGGGTTGCGTCATGGTGTACGGGGCTCTGTTCGGCATCGGCTGGCTGACCCTGGGACCGCGCTGGCTGGGCGCCGTGATGATGGCAATCGCCGCTGTTGCCGCCGCTCTTCTTTATAACAACATCAGCCACGGCGGCTGGGAGATGGAGCCGGAACCCGCCACAGCCGCAGGTGACGCGCGCGCCACGCTGCCCCGCCACTGAGTCTTTGCTGCTAAGCTCGCGGAAGTTCAAACGCTGGCACGGTAACTAACGGCTTCTGGCCACCGACTCCTGGCCTTCCACAATGTCGGCCAGCATCTTAGGCTCGACGTTGCCCCCGCTGATCACCGCCACGTTAATGCGGGTTTGCGGCAATTGGCGGCGTCGGAAAAGAAATGCAGCCACGGTGACCGCGCCGCTGGGTTCCGCTATCAGCTTGGGATTGGGAGCCAGCAGGCGCATGGCCTGGCGAATTTCATCATCGCTGACGGTCACGATTCCGTCCACGTACTTCCGGATATGGGCAAAAGAAATTTCCCCTACACTTTGTGTACGTAAGCCATCGGCGATGGTGCGCGTGGTCTGCTCAGCGCCCCAGTAAACCACCTGCCCGGTGCGCATGCTGGCCAGCGCGTCGGCTGCCAGTTCCGGCTCCACGCCGATCACGTTGCAGCGGCTGCCCGCCTCCTTCACCGCGGCAGCAATGCCACTCACCAGCCCGCCGCCGCCCACCGGCGCCAGAATGGTTTCCACTTCCGGCAAATCTTCCAGAATTTCCAAGCCGATGGTGCCCTGCCCGGCGATGATGCTTTCATCGTTATAAGGGGGCACGATCACGTAGCCATGCTCCGCCGCGAGCTGCTCGGCACGGGTGCGGCGCTCCTCACTTCCCGGTCCCACCAGCACTACTTCTGCCCCCATGGCGGCGGTGCTCTCGCGCTTGAGAGCCGGCGCGGTACGCGGCATCACAATAACAGCTCGCACGCCCAAAGCGCGGGCTGCATACGCGACGCCCTGGGCGTGATTGCCGCTGGAGTAGGCGACTACGCCGCGGCGCCGCTCCTCTTGCGACAGGGAAGCAATCTTGTTGTAGGCGCCGCGCAGCTTAAAGGAGCCGACCGGCTGCAGATTTTCCGGTTTCAGATATAGCTCGCGCTGGTCCTTGGGGTCGTGCTGCTGCGGGATCTGCGAAAGCACCAGGTGAGTGCGCACAGCCACATCCTGCAGGCGCTGCTGGGCTTGCTTGATTTGTTCGAGGGTGACGATGGCAGTGTTCTCCGGAAGCGTAAGTCTAGTTTAGCCGGTTCTGGAAGGTTAGTGTGTAACGTGGGTCCTAGCACTTCGGGTAGCTGGCAATTAGTGGCGGTAGTTTGTGGTGGTGGACACTTGTTGGATGAAGGCTCCCGAGGACATGGCGCCCGGGAATCGCCCTTTGCAGACCGGTGTCATGCTGAGGTGCTTTAGCGCCGAAGCATCTCGCGTGCGCTGCCACTCAGTTTCTTGCAATGCCGGCCATTTTGTTGATTTGTCATCCTGAGCGCAGCGAAGGACCTGCTTTTGCCTGGTATCCCCAACTACTATATTTCGAGAATCACGGGCATAATCAGCGGCCGCCGCGCCGAGCGCTTCACAATGAACCGCTTCAAATCCTGACGGATTTTTTCTTTGATCACGCCATAGTCAGCTTTTTCCTCGTCGCTGGAAGCCTCCAGCGTCTGCAGCACGATCTGCCGTGCGTCGGGCAAGAAGCCATCTTCGCCGGCGGCGAAGCCGCGCATCACGATTTCGGGCGCGCTCTCCACCCGCCCGGTGAGCTTGTTGATGGCGATGATGGGGAGCACAAAGCCGTCCTCACTCAGGTGGCGGCGGTCGCGAATCACCAGGTCCTCCACCACGTCGGTGCGCGAACCCGAATCAATGCACACCCGGCCCACGGGCACGCGGCCCGTCTTGCGCGCCCCCATTTCGTCGAACTCCAGAATGTCGCCGCTCTCGATGGCCATCACTTTGCCCACCGCGCCCTTCATCGAAGCGGCAAGTTCGGCATGCCGCTTCAGCTGGCGGAATTCTCCGTGAATGGGGATGAAGTAGCGCGGCTTCACCAGGTTGATAATCAGCTTCAGCTCTTCCTGGCTGGCGTGCCCGCTGACGTGTACCGGCGGGTGCGACCCATCCTCGTAAATGACGTGCGCCTCGCGCCGAAAAAGGTGGTCAATCATGCGGTA
>DASSQB010000536.1:0-12428 GCA_035702725.1 Terriglobales bacterium
AGTGACGGAGAGCCCCAGGCCGGTGCCGCGGGGCTGGCCGTCGCGAGCCGAATTCTTGGTGGTGAAGAACGGGTCGTAGATGCGGTGGATGTGCTCCTGTGCGATGCCCTCGCCGGTGTCGGTGATGGCCACGTTCACGCCCGTTCCATTGCTGGTGCTCACGCGCAGGGTGCCGCCGTGCGGCATGGCGTCTTTCGCGTTCAGGAAAAGGTTCAGAAACACCTGCTGCAGCTTGCCGGAGTTGCCCTGGATGACAGGCAAGTGGTCGTCGAGCGCAGCTTCCACCTGCACGCGCCCGGTCTTGAACTGGTGCTCGAGCAGGGTGAGCGTATCGCGGATGACCTTGTTAACGTCTACCTGGGTGAACTCGGTGCTGCTGGTGCGCGAGAAGTTCAGCAGGTTATTGACGATTTCCGAGGCGCGGAAGGTCTGGCGCGTAATTTTGTCGAGCAGCGTTGATTTGCGCTCGTCGCCCTGCACCTGCTTGGCCAGCATCTGGGCGTAGGAGGAGATGACCGCCAGGGGCGTGTTGACCTCGTGGGCCACGCCGGCGGCGAGCAGGCCTATGGATGACATTTTTTCCGCGTGCGAGAGCTGCGATTCCAGCTCGATGCGGTCGGTGATGTCGTCCACGATGATGATGCGGCCGATGACGCTGAACTTCTTGGTGACCAGCGGGGCGATGGCGATGTTGGTGACGCGGCTCTCGCCCGAAGGCGTGCCCAGGCGGAACTTGTAGAGGTTGTGCACCCCCGGGCTCTGCCGCACCCGGTAGTACTCCTCCATGAAGGCGGAGGGGAAAATTTCGCTGAGCGGCCGGTTCAGCGCCTGCCAGCGCGGCAGGGCGTACATGACTTCCATCTGCGAGTTCCAGGATTCCACCCGGTCTTCGAGGTCCACCGCGAGCACGCCCACGCTGATGGATTCCACGATGTTCTCGTTGAATTCCTTGAGGCGCTCGTACTCGGTGGCCTTCTGCTCCAGAGAGGCGTAAAGGCGGGCGTTCTGGATAGCGATGCCGATGTAGCCGGCGAGCGTCTCCAGCAGTTCCACGTCTTCGCTGGAGAGGTAGTCGCCATCCACCGTCTTGCCCAGACCAAGCACGGCCACCGTGCCCTGCTGGGAAGTGCAGGGAATGTAGTAGTTGAGGTCCAGGCGAGCGATGGTTTCCTGGGCGCTGGAAGTTTCGCGGATCGCCTGGTGCGTGTTCTCAAAAAAGATGTGGCCGGCGCCGCTCTCCGGACGCGAAACGCTGAGGAAGCTCAGGTCCAGGCCATTGGTGTGGCTCATGCGGAACGACTTGGCCAGGGTGAAGCGTTCCGACTGCTCACCGCCGGTCAGGAAGATGGCAATGCGGTCCACCGCCAGTGTATGCGACAGGCGGTCCACGACCATGCTGAGCATTTTGTCCAGGTCGGGCTCGGAGCTCAGTTCGCGGCCAAAGGCCACCAGCGTGCGCCGGTAGTCATAACGCTTGTGGTAGAAGACCTGGTCGAGGCGCGCCTGAATCCAGTTCTTGACCGGATTGAAGAGCAGCGCGGTGACCGCGATGGCCACAAACATGCCCACCGTGCCCGTGCTGGGCAGGCGCATGTGGACCAACTCAGCGATGCCCGCCACTGCCGCGAAGTAAGCGCCGGCGATGGCCGCCGCGGTCAGCGTGTACGCCACGCCGCGCTTGAAGATCAGGTCTACGTCCATCAGGCGGTAACGGAAGATGGCGTAGCCGAAGGTAAGCGGCAGGAACACGAGCGACAGCACCGACACCTTCATCAGCGTGGTGGGCACGTCACCACGCAGGTAGGGGATAACGTAGAACAGCGTGAAGGGCGCAATGGCCAGGATGGTGCCGCGCGTTACCCACTTCATCTGCTGGCGCAGGATGGTGGTGCGGGCCTCGCGGTAGCTGTGCCACAGCACCGCCGCCGCCAGCGCGAACAGCAGGGCCAGGTACGACATTTCCACCCGGTCCAGGTTCCAGCGCAGTGTCTCGCTGGCGCGCAGGAACTCGCGCGCGCCGATGTGCAGCGCCAGCAGAATCAGGCCGGGCACGTAAACCAGCGGCTGCACCCAGCCGTGGCGGCGCACGAACTGCTTGTTTTCCGGGAACGTCAGGGTGAAATGCAGGAATAGCGCCGGCTGCAGGAGCAAGGCGACGGCGTTCACCCAATAAATTGCGCTGTCAAATGTGCTCCAGTTGCCTACATAGTGGAAGGCATACAGGATGAACGAGACCAGGCAGAAAATATAAAAGTGCAGCGACTTGGGCGCCGTCCAGCGACGCAACAGGACGTAAATACCAATTCCCAGGTAGAACAGCGCAATGAAGCGCAGGCCGATAAACAGGGACTTGTCGCCGGGAATCAGAACGACGTGCGTTTCCAGGGGGATGTTGCCGCGCGTGAGCTGGTACTTGGCCTGGCTCCAGACGCCTACGCGATAGAACTGGCGTTCCACTCCCGCGAGGGTGGAAATGCTGCGGCCATCAATGCCGCGAAGCTCGTCGCCCTGCTTGATGCCGGCGCGGGCGCCCGGACCATCGGCGTCCACCCGTTTGGCGATGAGCTGCCCGCTCTGCTCGACCCACCAGACGCCGTCAACTGGAACCTGTAATTGACGTTCCTTTGAGAAGTTGAGGACCGCGAAGGTAGCCGCCGCGACGGTCAATAGCGCCAGTACCACGGCGGTGAACCGGATCTGCAGCTCCTTGTTCATGGACGCAGGCGGCGGTCCGGCGGCACGTCGCGATGGCCGCATAGACCGGTCCTTTTGGGTTTTAAGCAACTCAGGTGCCACGCTGACGGCCATGGGAGAAAAGCTAACCCCCAGTGGAAGCAAGGGTTATCCGATTATAAGGCCGATTTAGGCAGCAAATTACAATTATTGGAAGTTGGCTTCGGATTATGGGATTTTACACCGGATTTGTATATCTATTGATTACACAGCACTTACAAGCACAAAAACGGACAACGTTCGGCTGCCTCGTTTTGTTTTGTTAAGACTCCGCTTAGAACTGCAAGTTTGGCCACTGTCTGTGGGAATGCGTAGATTGGGCCCGGAAGTCAGTAGTTTCGACCCAGAGATGCCCGCAGGAGGCCGCCTCAAGCTCAAGGTATCCCGAGCCTCCGGCGCTCAAGCTCAGTTTGCCGGACACACCCAGCATTTCCCCCCTGGGCTCTACTATTTCGTCCCCTCGGGACTGGCATTTTGGTAGCCGGACAATCAGTTAGGATAAACATTCCCGTCGGATTGGCTCAGTGGGGATCCACTCATCCGGCGTTGCCGGGAGCTACCCGAAAGAACGAGGATAAGAAATTGGCTACTGATCTGAACCTGGACGAACTGAAGCGACGGTTGCGCGAAGGCGATTACCTGGAAATCACCACCGGGGGAGGGGCGTATGAGGTCTGGGCCGAGCCCCTGGGCAATCCGCCGTCCGTATATTACGAAGGCGAGCAGCATCCGCTGGCCCAGCTCGAGTCCATCGCCGAAAAAATCTTTCGCGAAATGCGCGCGGGCGAGATCAGCTGCCGGTGGGTGGAAGACGACTGAGGAATTGTGTAATTGAGTAATCGGGTAATTGTGTAATTGAAGCTAGGACGCGAAGCGGCGGTATCAATTTAGCAATTGAGTAATTTGCAATTTGTAATTTGGCCCCCCAGCACCGGTCGCCGCCTTTAAATTACCAATTACAAATTACTCAATTACAAATCTCATCCCGTACAATTACCCAATTACCCGATTACACAATTCCCTATGACTTTCCAAGAGATCGCCGACCTCGAGCTCCGCTACCTGATTCCCGTTTACAACCGCTATCCGCTTGCCATCGCCCGCGGCAAGGGCGTGTTTGTCTTCGATCTGGAGGGGCGACGCTACCTGGATTTCATTACCGGGATTGGCGTGAACGCGCTGGGCCACGCGCACCCGCGCATTGTGAAGGCCATCCGCGAGCAGGCCGCCCGGGCGATCCACCTTTCGAACCTGTATTACAACGAATACCAGGGTGCGCTCGCCAAAAAATTATGCGAGCTTTCCGGCCTGCAGCGCGTGTTTTTCTCCAACAGCGGCACGGAAGCGATCGAAGGCGCTCTCAAGCTGGCGCGTGCCGCCGGCCACCAGCGCGGCGGCGAAGCCAAGAGTAAGGTGGTGGCGGTGGAGGGCTCGTTCCACGGGCGTACTTTTGGCGCGCTCTCGGTTACCGGGCAGCAGAAATACCGCGACCTGTTCCAGCCATTGCTGGCGGGAGTCACCTTTGTTCCACTGAACGACGTGGCGGCGCTACGCCAGGCGGTGGACGACTCCACTTGCGCCCTGGTCCTGGAGCCCATCCAGGGCGAGGGCGGCATTCGCGAATGCTCGCCTGAATTCCTGGCGGAAGCCCGGGCCGCTACCGACCGTCATCGCGCGGTGCTTATCTTCGATGAGATTCAGTGCGGCCTGGGACGCACCGGCCAGATGTTCGCCTTTCAAGACGGGGGCGTGACGCCCGATATAGTTGTCGTGGCCAAGCCCATCGCCGGCGGCATTCCTCTGGGCGCCTTCATCGCCCGCGAGGAGCTCTCGGCGGCGCTGCCTTCCGGCCAGCATGGCACCACTTTCGGCGGCGGTCCGCTGGCCTGCCGCGTGGCCCTGGAATATTTCGCCATTCTCGAAGACGAAAATCTGCTGCAGAACGCCGCTCGCGTGGGCGCGTACTTCAACGAGCAGCTCAAGTCTGTGGCGGAAAAGTCTTCGCTGGTGCGGCAGGTGCGCGGGCGTGGCCTGATGCTGGCCATGGAGCTGACCATCCCGGCGCGTCCGCTGGTGGAGCAAGGGCTCGCCGAAGGCGTGCTCTTCAACAGCACCCATGAAACCGTGCTGCGCTTCCTGCCTTCATTCCTCATCCAGGAGAAGCATGTGGACAAAGGGATTCGGGTCGTACGCAAGCTGCTGCGCGAAGCGAAGAAAGCGGCGAAGTCGGCAGCGGCGAACTGAAAGCAGTCAGCATTCAGCCCTTGAGGTACTCTCGGGTAAAGACCTAACTTGTTCCGGTTCTCAGAGACGTTGCGAGCAACGTCTCTACCGATATTCATTGTGGTTTATGAACTGAGCGGCTTCTCCAGCACCCTTGCTCTCAATAAGGAAATAAATGTTCAGCCGCATGCCGCCATCCTGTGCCACCCCTGAAGCGGGCATTCACGAGCACCAGGCGGAACTAGAGGGCCACCGCATGCGCTTTCTGCACGGGGGCAGCGGTGCGCCCCTGCTGCTGGTCCACGGCCTGCTCGGCTATTCCTTCTCCTGGAGGTTTAATCTTCCGGCGCTGGCGAAGCGATTCACGGTATTCGCGCCTGACCTGCTGGGCGCCGGCTTCTCCGAGCGCGTGCCGGGAATGGATTGCTCCATGGCTGCCATTGCCGGCCGCTTGCTGCAGTTTCTGCAGGGACAGGGGATAGAGTCTTTCGATCTGCTGGGCACATCGCACGGCGGCGCTATCGCCATGATGCTGGCGGCGTTAGCCACAGAACACAACCCAAGTGCGGTCCGGCGACTGGTCCTGGTTGATCCTGCTCATCCCTGGTCGCGCCCGCGGCCGGTGCTCATAAAGTTGCTCAGCCAGCCCGCCGGGGCTGCGCTTTTCCGCGCGTTTCTTCCCGCTATCAGGTTGACCCACGAACACTACCTGCGCCGCATGTACGGCGATCCACGCCGCATCCCGCCGGGCACGGCAGAGGGCTATAAGGCGCCCTTGGCTAACCCCAACGCCTACGAATATCCGCTTTGCATCGTGCGCTGCTGGCGCGACGATATGCGCAAGCTGGAAGCGGTTCTACCCAAAATCGCGGCCATCCCTACGCTGCTGATGTGGGGCAGCCAGGACCGGGTGATCTCGCCTCATTCGGCGCCACAGTTACAGCGCCAATTCCGCAATTGCCGGCTGCTGATGCTGGACGGAGTGGGGCACTTGCCCTACGAAGAGACGCCGGAGGAGTTCAACCGCGCGGTGCTGAACTTCCTGGAGGCTGATTGACCGGATTTCGCTGCTGACATTAGGTGGCGCTATCTGGATCCTACCCTGACTTCGGACTACTGACTCCTGACTACTTTTTGTTAGGCAACTGGAAGTTCAGGCGGATATCAGTCTCGACCTCGACCGGCTTGCCCTTGAGTTCGTAGGGGCGGAAACGCCAGTGCTGGACCGCATCCATGGCGGCAGCGGTCAACTGCTGCGGGCCCTGGAGAGGACGAAGCGAGGCGATGGTGCCATCTTTGCCGATCACCGCCTTGAGCACCACTTGTCCTTGCAGGCCCTGACGGCGGGCTGCAGCGGGATAAACGGGAAGCACTTTCTGCAGCAGCATCCCTGCCAAATCGGAACTGCTGGGAGCCCGGCTCTCTGGCGCCGCGGCAGCGCTGCTCTGTACGGCACTGCTGGTCTGGGCCGGAATGCTGCTCTGACCGGCGCTGCTGCCCGGCGTCGGTAAATTACTGCCGATGTTGGGCGCTGCTAGCGCATTCAAGGCGGAACTGGAGAGCGAGGGTGAGCTTGCCTGGGGCGCGCTGGCCCGCGAGTTAGAACTTGAATTTGAAACTGGCGTTCCCTGACGCGGGCGGCTACGCTCCGCAGCGGCGCTGCCCGGCGAGCCTACCGCCGCCTGCTGATTGTCCGCCGAGGCGCCGCCGATCACGGCGCTCACCACCGATTTCGCCGCAGTCAAGGCGCCGCTGGCGCTGGAGCGCTCAGCACGCGACGTTTCAGTCACGCTGGGCGGCCGGAGGAAGGCGTTTTCCAGTTCTACCGTGACCGTACTGGGTTGCGCATTGGCATCGACGGGACTCTGCAGCCACTGCCACAGCCCAATGGCGAGCGTGGCCACGAAGATGATGGACACTACCGAATCCAGCACCGGACCGCGCCTTTTGACGGGCTCATTCCTCGCTGCCGGCAAAGCCGGAGCTGCCGCTGGCGCCGGCTCGGCGGCCAGAGGAGCTTCGGGAAGATCAGAATTCTCCACCGCTTCCGGCGATTGCGGCGTCCCACAGGTCAGGCACACCGGGATCTCCTCCGGCAGTTCCTGGCCGCAGATACTGCACACGGCCGCGCCGCTGCGGGGCGCGGGCGCCATGCCCGCTACCCACTCTGTTTCATTTATCAAACCTGAGCGCAGGCCCCGATCGGCGGCCAGGCGCTGCAGCTGCTCCAACTGATTATGTTCCAGGTTGAGGAATTCAAAACCGCAATACAAGTCCGCCTGATGGCGCACCACAGCGTGCATGCTGAGCGGCTCCGGCGCGGTGGGCAGCAAGACGGTGAGTTCGACGCGTTCCCCGGGAAGCGTCACTCCTGAAATCACACCCGAGAGGCCGCCCTCGCCAATGTCCTGGGTGTTGCCGCTGAGGTGCACCACGCTGCTCGGCCGGAACACCGTCAGATCGAATGGAACGGTGAGCTGATAGCGCGCATAGCGCCGGCGCGCCGCCCCACCCTCCGGAATCGGCAAGGAAGGCACACTGCTCACGCGGACACACCTCCACTGCGGATCCGCGGGAACGGTTTGAAGATGGCTGGCAAGATCCGCCTTCGAGCGCTGGTGACGCGGCGGCGCTCGCACATCTGAGCCAAAGACTAACTTCGGCCTTGCGGGCGTGTCAATGAGACAAACGGGCTACGGACGGGTTAAGTATGTGCTTTGGATAGGTTTGCGGCGTACAGATGGGGTACGATTGGGAGGACAGGGCGGAGGCGGCGCTCCGCCCGCAGGCTCGATCAGGGCCAGCGTTTGGCCGTTTCTTCCCAGCCGGTAGGCCGGGCTGCGTCCCGCGCTGCGTTAGCCACCGCCGGTTGCGGCACCCGTAATGGCTGCTGCGGGATAGGGGTTGCAGTTCCGTTTTTGCCCAGCGCGCTGTTGTCGCTAAGGCTTTCTTTTTCTTCTGAAAGCAGAGGAGCCGCTATGCGCAGAGCCTCCACTTCCTTTTCCAGGCGCGTAAGTTCCAGCTCCTTTTGCCGCAAGACTTCGTACACATTTTTCATATTTGCACCCGATTGGACTCCGTGATGCCAGATGTCCGGAATGTAAGCAGAGCTAAACGACTTGTCAAGAACAATATGCCCGTCTGTCACCACTGCGCACCCATCGCCTACATGCAGGGCTTGATGAGCGCGGGAATGTAGTAATTAGACTCCGCCTCCTTCTGGGTCATGAAGGAGCCCCGTTCCGTGTGCCCGTACTGCTCGTCCCCAGGGCAGTAGTAATAGCCTTTGCGAGTATCCACCCAGACCTTCAGGTTGGGGTCGCCATTGGAGGGCGGCTCGGCTTTCTCATTTACGGGCAACAGCTTAGAAAAATCGGAGCTCACGCCGCCTAAGAGCTGTTTCACGCTCTTGGAAATGGTGGGATTGCTGGCAGGGGCCGAACTCCCGCCGGTTGTGCCGGGCGCGACCGTCACATTGGCGGAAGAATTGGCAGGAACGGGCCGGACGGCACCCTTCGGGCCCGTGGGTGCTGCCGCCTGCATGACGGGACTAGTACCAGGGGCCATGGCTGCTGTTTTGCGGGGAATGGGGGCCACCGCCACCGCCAGCGCCATAGCTACAAAAACCGCCGGGACCAGCAGTCGCCGGCTGCGTAGCCTGGCCTTCCAGCCCAAGTCTTTGGGTGCAAGGTCTGTAACCGGCTTGCTTTCCTGAAAGCTGCCGCACGCGGTGCAAAAAACCGCGTCACTGTCAACTTTGGCTCCGCAACTACTGCACGTAGTCTGCTCGTGGTGTGTCAGATCAGGAGCAGGCGACTCTGGCGCAGGCGGCTCCGGCGCGAGTGCCGCAGGCGCTTCTGTCCCCTGTTCCAGTCGCTTGCCGATTTCCTGGCCCAGGGCCTTCACGGTTTCCACGTCGCGCTCCTGGAAGGAGTAGGCGTGGGCGGAGAACAATTCCAGCACCCCTACTATTTTTTGCCCCTGACGAATGGGAGCGATGATGATGGACTCGATGCCCAGGCGTCTGCAGCTTTCCATGTCCACGCGCGAGTCCGACATGACGTTATCGCAGCGCAGCAGTTCCCCACTGCGCAGGCACTCGGCGGTTAAACCGGTTTTGATCTGCAGGCGGACGCCGCGGTCAGGGGCGCTATTGCCACTGGCCGCCCGGCACACCATATCGGCCCCTTGCCGCAGGGCGAGAGCCGCGCCCGTGGCGTTGCACGTGTATTGCGCCTTCTGCACCAGGACTTGCAGGGCTGCATCAAGTCCGCCGTCTGAGTGTTCCGCTTCCGTATGTGTAGAAGCAATCGGAGCCGGAGGCTGTTCTGCAGCTGAGGCAGCGTGTTCCGCGCCCGTGGGCGGAACGTCGGAGCCTGCCAATTGAGAGACAGAAATCTCCGGAGCGGGAGGCACAACCGCGTTGGCTAATGGTTCCTCGGGCAGGACTTCGCGATCTTTGTCCGGAGGCCCGATGATGGAGTAGTGATCCATGCGATTCTGGCGCCTGTTCAGGGCCGGGAATTGCCGCCCTGGTTCCCGCCAATCAGGACAACAAACCCGCGCAACGGCTTAACTGGCTCGCCGGTGAGAATATAGGCGAGTTTCGTCTCAATCGCGGGGTGTGTCAAGGTCACCAGGGCGGGAGAAGGCCCTAGACCAAAGGTCATCCCGACACATCCCCAAGGCGATTGAAAGCGATAGCTGCATTGTGCGCCAAAAGCAGCGCGGCCCCGACCCCTTATTGAATCACGCTACTATTTTTGTGGGTGCGACTGCGCCCACTGCCGCACCTTGCTCCAGGCTTCCGCCGCTTTGCCCTGGCGGGGTACTGCGCCCTGCGCCTGGGCGCGTGTAAACCATTTAAAAGCCTCAGGATAGCTCTGGCGTACGCCGTCGCCCGTGGCGTAGCGCATGGCCAGCGCCAGTTGCGCTCCGGCATCCCCGGCCTGGGCGGAGTCGAGCAGCAGGCGCAGCGCATCCGGACTCAGAGTGTCAGCAGCGGCTGGGGATTCGGGGGAGGACTTCACGACCGCTTGGGAGAGGCTCAATTGCCCGGCTGGTGGGGGTGGGACTGCTGGGCCCGGCGCAGGCTTCAGGCTGAACGACGGCGGCGAAACTTGTGGTGGCGGGTTAGCGGGAACGGCAGCGGCGCGTAACTGCTCGGCCGGCGGAGTGGTAAAAGCGCGCGGCGCCTGCTGCCCTGCGTTGGGCGGGGGAGAAGCGAGCGCGGCAGCGGCTGTGGGCGGCTCCGACGGCAGGGGGCCGGTTTTCTCCAGAGCAGCCCTTTCATGTGTCTGCGTCAGCGGGCGCGCAGGCGATCGCTTTTGTCCGCGAAGCGCGCGGGCCAGCGGGCGCGCGGGTTGCGGCGCAAGCGCCGCAGGCTGGGACGGCGCTGAGTCATTTGTCTCTTTAGTAGTTGCCAAGTTCTCTTCCGGCGGCGCTGCCGGTGTGCTGGCTGCTGGCGCTGGGCCTGCAGCAGGTGCCGTGTCTGTAACCGCCGGTGCGCTGGCGGTTGGCGCGGGCTGTGGCGGCGAGACCGGAGCGGGCGGAACCGCCGCCTGCACGGTGCTAGTGGCTGCCCTGCCCTTTGCCTGCGGCGGATGATTGCACCAGCGCAACCAGAGGAGCCCGCCCAGGGCCACGACAACTCCGACGGCGATCAGCTTACGCGAAACGTGGTGTTCCGGGGGGTGTTCGGCAGCGGGGATGAAAGCGCTGAAAGCGTTGGCGTGCGCCGGATGAGGTTCGTTCACCAGCGGCACCGGCGGCCGGACTGCGCGCGCTTCAATCTCGCAAATCAAGTCGTCATCGGGATCGGGTGCAGCAGGCGGAGCAAAGCTGGGCGATGAAATTGGGCCGCTCAGAGGCACAGGGCTGCGCACGGGCGCCGCAGGCTGGGCGCTGCTGGCATCGAACAACTGGAAGGCGCGCTTCAGCGAGTCCGCTTCCGATTCCGGTGCGGCAGGCTCCCGCTGCTCAATCTCGCAAATAAGGTCATCCTCGGGCTCGGGAGACATCGGAGGCTTAGCTTCAAATGAGCGGAAGGGTGGCGGCTCTTGCTCCGCGTGGAGCACAGGCGCCGCTGCTTCCACCGGTTGGAAGGGAGGCGCTGTTTTCTGATCCGTGCGTGACGTTTCGAGCGGCCAATTCCTGACCGGACGGAAGGGAGCCGGCGGAGAAGGATTCTCGGGGCGGCGCAAAGGCGTAAGTGGCAACTCCTCTTCGGCGATGATCGCGCCCAGCGCCGAGGGTGCTGCGGCCTCTGCGGGCGGTTCCGGCCGAATCACGGAGATCACCAGGTCGCGCATGCTCTCCAGAGCAGCCATTTCATTGGCAGAAAAGGCGCCGGGGTGCGCGGAAAACGCCTCAAAGACTCCCACCACGTCGCGTCCCAGGCAAATGGGAAGGACGGCGATAGAGCGAATGCCGAGATAGCGGCAGACATCCAGGTTGACGCGCGGATCATTCTCAGTGTCTGCGCACACCAGGGTGCGAGCGGTGCGGACGCATTCCCCGGAAAGGCCAGACTGGGTATCAAGCTGAGCGCCCAATGCCGGAGCGCCCTCACCGGCGCGGGCGTGGCAGAGCATGAGTTCGCCCTGGCGAAGAGCAATAGCGGCTCCGCTGGCGAGGGTGAGCATTTGCGCCTGTTCGGCAATCAGGCGCAACTCGGCGTCGAAGGCCTCGGTCGCAGAGCCAGGCGAAGAAGGCGGACGCATGCCTGGCCCGCCCGCAGCGGGGCTCTCTCCCGGCCGGGAATCTGGCTTCAAGTGCAATGTCGGCCCGAAGGAATCGGCGCCCACCTGCGGCGCGCATAATCCCTTAAGTGTCTCTAATCAGTGATATAGAGCTTCTGAGGCGAAGTGTCGCCCCCTTACCCCCCATTGTCAAGGTAACAACGGGGTGAACGCCAGTAACAAAGCGTAGTCGGGGACCTCAGTGCTTGCGCGGCGGCAGGTACTTTTTGTCAACCGATGCCACGATCACATAATTGGGATCCACCATTTCGTCAAGGTGAATTTTCGCCACCTTGGAGAGCAGTTCGTAGGCGTCCAGTTCGGAGAGGCCGTAGTCCTGGTGAATCCAGCCGACCAACTGGGTGAAGGCGACGCGCAGGGCGTCATCCAGGGGACGGGTGATGCCCACGGCCATGATGGAGTTTTCATTTTCGAAACGAGGCCAGTCAATTTTCCGTCCCTTGATGACGGTCACCTGCAGGCGAGCCCGCAACGGCGCTTCAATGGCGGTGCCGTCCACCTCGCCATCGCCCATGGCAGCGTGGCCGTCGCCCATGTAGAGCAGCGCCCCGGCCACGTTCACGGGCAGGTACAGCGTGTTGCCCACGCTGGCTTCGGGCGCGTCCATGTTGCCGCCATTTTCCGCGGGCACGATGGAGGAGCGGGCCTCGCCTCCGGCCGGCACGACGCCAATGCAGCCGAAGAAGGGGTGCAGGGGAATCTGTACGCTGA
>DASSQB010000537.1:0-2889 GCA_035702725.1 Terriglobales bacterium
TACTAAGGTTAGATTTAGAGGCTTCCTCTTGTCTGCGCATTCAAGCTTTAGAGCTCTGCTCGCGGTGCTTTGTGTCGTTGCCCTCATCGCCAGCGACACTCTTGCGCATTCGCAGAACCCCGCCCCCTCGCCCTCTGGCCCGCCGCCTCCGGCGGCGCAGCCTTCACCGGCCGTAGGTCAGCCTGCGCAGGCCGGGGAGAAGGGTGAGCAGAAAGGCGAGCAAGCCAAGATCCCTCCCGATCAGCTTGACTCCCTGGTGGCGCCCATCGCCCTTTATCCCGATCCCTTGCTGGCCCAGGTGTTGGCGGCTTCCACTTATCCTCTCGAAATCATCCAGCTCCAGCAGTGGCTCACCAAGAACTCCAAGCTGAAAGATAAAGAGCTGGCCGATGCCGTGGCCAAGCAGCCCTGGGACCCCAGCGTGCAGGCCATGGCCGCTCTGCCCGATGTGGTAAAGCGGCTCGCCGACGACATCCAGTGGACCACCGACCTGGGCAACGCTTTCCTCGCCCAGCAAGCAGATGTGATGGATGCCGTGCAGCGCATGCGAAAAAAGGCCAAGGAAAAGGGCAATCTGAAGTCAAACGAGCAGCAAAAAGTCGAGACCAAGAAGGAAGAGCAGAAAGAAGTCATCGTGATCGAGCAAGCCAATCCACAGGTGGTGTATGTGCCTACGTACAACCCTGTGGTGGTCTACGGCGCACCGGTGGTAGCCTACCCGCCGATTTACTATCCCCCGCCGGGGTACTACGCCGCCGGCATGGCGATTTCTTTTGGCGTGGGCGTGGCCATGGGGGCAATGTGGAGCGGCGGCTGGGGTTACAACTGCGGCTGGGGACACAGTAACGTCCAGATCAACAACTACAACAACTTTAATCGCAACGCGAACATCAACCGCAACGTCAACGCAAACCGCACCGGAAATTGGAACCACAACCCGCAACACCGTGGCGGCGCTCCTTATAGCAACCGGGCCACCGCAAACAGATATGGCGGCACAGCACGCGGAGACACGGCTGCCGCTCGCCAAGCCAACGCCCGGCAACAGATTTCCCGGGAAGGTGGCAACCTGCCGCAACGCGAAGGCGGAGCCGGCGCTGGGACTCGCGCGGCCGGCGGAGACGCGGCCAACCGTGCGGCCGCGCGTGATGCGCGAGCCAGCAGCGGCGGCGATGCGGCGAGCCGCGCATCACAACGCAGCGGAGGCGGGGCCGAGAGTGTTGGCAGCCGCGACCTCTCCTCGCGCAGCGGCAGCAGCGGAGGAGGAAGCAGAAGCAGCGCTTTCGGAGGCGGCTCCGGAAGCTACAGCGGTTCCGGCGCCCGCGCGGCCAGCAGCCGCGGCTCTTCCAGCTTCGGAGGTCGAAGTGGCGGCAGCCGTGGCGGCGGAAGGCGCAGGTGATCAGCAGTCGGCGAGCAATGAACATGAATATAAAATCCACGAACGCCAACCGCTCCAGAGCTTTCTTCGTCCTGCTCGCATTTATGTGCACAGTGCTCCTCTTGGGCGCTCAACAAACCTCGACACACCAGACCTCGCCCGCCGGCGCTCTGACCTTTGACTCGCCGCAGCAGGCTGCCGACGCGCTCGTCGCCGCAGCGGATAAATTCGACGAGCCGACTCTCATCAAGATTTTTGGCGAGGGTGGCGATGACATCGTGCTCACCGGCGAGTACCCGATGGACCGGAAACGCGCTATGGATTTTGCTGCCGAGGCGCGCGAACAAAAGAGTGTTTCTGTCGACCCGAAGACTGGGGCACGCGCAACCCTCATCGTCGGCAACGAGAATTGGCCTTTCCCGGTGCCGATTGTGAAGAAAGCCGGTAAATGGTCCTTTGACACGAAAGCCGGAAAGCAGGAGCTGCTCTATCGCCGCATCGGCTACAACGAACTCGATGCCATTTCCATCTGCCGCGGCTACGTGGAAGCCCAGGAAGACTACGCCTACCGGAAGCGCCAGGGTTACGAGGCGAACCAGTACGCGCAGCGCATCATCAGCACTCCCGGCAAACAGGACGGCCTGGCCTGGCAGAATCCCGATGGCACATGGGGCGGGCCCATCGGCGAAAAAGCCGCACGCGCCATTGCAGAGGGCTACGCCGCCGGCCAGCCCTACCACGGCTACTTCTTCAAGATCCTCAAAGGCCAGGGCCCCGCTGCGCCGCTGGGACAAATGGATTTCATGGTAAAAGGCCTGATGATCGGAGGCTTCGCTTTGGTCGCTGCGCCGGCCGAATACAGAGTGACCGGAGTTAAGACTTTCATCGTCAGCTACGAGGGCGTGGTCTATCAGAAAGACCTGGGGCCCGCCACTCTTCAGGAATTCAAGAAGATGGAGCTCTACAACCCGGACAAGTCCTGGACACCGGTGCCCAACCAGAACAAGTAGACCTAGCTCGTCATCAGCTCCCTTGCTCTGCTCGTCGTCTTGATCACAGCATTCATGATCGCCACTCTAAGGCCGCCCTTTTCCAGTTCGATCAGCCCTTCGATGGTGCAGCCTGCCGGCGTGGTCACCGCGTCTTTGAGCAGCGCCGGGTGATGTCCCGTTTCAAGCGCCAGCTTGGCCGAGCCGAACAAGGTCTGCGCCGCCAGGGTCGTCGCCAGCTCGCGCGGCAATCCAACACTCACGCCGGCCTCGGCCATCGATTCCAGGATCACGAATGCAAACGCGGGGCCGCTGGCGGAAAGTGCGGTGATGGCGTCAAAGTGTTTCTCGTCCACGATCACTGCCCGGCCAACACTCTCAAACAGGCTCTTGGCGGTTTCCAGATGATGTTTGCGCGCTGTGGCGCCGGCGCAAAGCGCCGTCATGGCAGCGCCGACCATCGCCGGCGTGTTCGGCATGGCGCGCACCACATGAACACTCTTCGCTACCTTCTGCTGGATG
>DASSQB010000538.1:0-13400 GCA_035702725.1 Terriglobales bacterium
TCCAGGTAGCGGATGCCGTCAATGTAGAGCGTGACCCAGTCGTGGCGGAGAATCATCTCCCGCGCCGCCTCGGCGTGCACTGAGTCGGCGTCGTCGAGCAGGGCGGGCCGGAAGAGGCTCGATAGGTAAATCGCAGCCCACACCACGAGGATTGCGACCACATAAATGCGTGTGCGCATCCTGGCGGTGCTGCTCAGGGAGGGAGAATGCACACTGACGGCGGGGACTGATTGGCTCATGCCGGGAAGTGTTTATTATATTGCGATCACCGCCGGGTTTGCCTCGCCTCGATCGGAAGCGAAGGAATAGTTAAGGCCGGGGGATCGGCATGCTAGGATGCGGCGGTGAGGGACGGGACGAAGATGTCGGAGCGATCAGAAAGCTTCGCTAACGATCCGTTTCGTGGCCGGCAGCCAACCAGCCACGAACGGATGTCGGGACGTCCCTGGGATGCGTCGTACCACGACGGTCCTGCGCCCTGGGATATTGGCCGGCCACAGCCGGTAGTAGTGCGGGTGGCATCCGCGGGCGGATTCGCCGGAGCGGTGCTGGATGCGGGCTGCGGGACCGGCGAGAACGCTCTGCACATTGCGGCGCGGGGATTGCCGGTTCTGGGCGTGGACGTGGCGGAAACGGCACTGGTAATGGCCCGCAAGAAGGCCCAAGACCGCGGGATCGAAGTGGAGTTCGAACTGGCGGATGCGTTTCAGTTGGAGCATTTGCGGCGCAGGTTTGAGACGGTGCTGGACTGCGGACTGTTCCACACCTGCGAAAGCGACGAGCGGACAAGATACGTGGCGAGTCTGGCGTCGGTGACCAAGCACGGTGGAACCCTTTATGTGCTGTGCTTCAGTGACCAAGGTCCCGATACAGGCCCGCATCCCATCAGCGAGGAAGAGCTGAGAGCAGCGTTCACTGCCAGCACGGGATGGCGGGTGGACGCCATCGAAGCGGAGCGGATTCACACCAGATTCCACGAGAATGGCGCGCCGGGCTGGTTGGCGACAATCAAGCGGATCTAGATTGCGAGACTGGCTGGGCGCGGTGAATAAGCCAACCGCCGGTTCCGCTTAGATAGAACTCTACTCGCCTTTCTTTTTGGCGCTTGGCGGCAATAGTCCATTCAGGCGCAGATACATCGCCGACTGCGAGTAATGGTCAGCCCAGTCGTCGGTAAGGCCAATAGCTGCTCCCGCCTTGGGCATCTGCCGTCCGCCCCACAGCTTCACCTGTGTGCCAAGGTCGGAGTCTTTTACCTTGCTCAGCGCCGAATTGCAGTAATCAAACGAACTCTTCAGTGCTGATACCAGCTTTTCCTTGGGGTCGGTGGCGCTCAGCTTCAGCTTGCCCTGCTTGGGCTCCTCGACGCCGGCGATTCGTGAGCACAAGAACTCATTGGACTCGACGACGTGCATGACCAGAGTGCCAAAGGTCATCTGCTGAGATGTGGGGCGGAATCCGTATTTGTCTGCCGGCATTTCCTGGGCCGCGCCCGTCAAGTTGCCTTCCTGCCGCTGCATGATCTGGCGCACGCTGTCCATCACAGGATTGTTCTGCGCCACGGCCAGACACGACATCACGAACGCCACCGCCAACACGTAGCTTGCCTGCTTCATCCTTTTCCTCCCGCAATTGCGGCCAACAGGATAAACCGGCAGGAGGGCGGTGCGCCAGGGAGGAGGGATGTCTTAGAAGGCCGAGTGGAGATTGTCGAACAATTGAAGATTGATGATTTTCGATTGACGATTGAAATCAACCCGCCCGGATCAAGAGCTTCGCCAGACAGTTTTTTCAATCGTCAATCGTCATTGTTCAATCGTCAATTAAACCTGCAGTCGTCAATTCAGGGCTACGCGGAGGGGGACTCCGTCCCCGTGGGCCGGCTTTCGCCCTCGCCGCGCAGTGTGCTCACCCCGCGGCGGACCCTTTCCCGGCCTTGCTCAAAGCTTTCGCGGGCGGAATTGGCCAGGTCGCTGGCACGCTCGGCGATGTTGTCGCGGGTTTCCTGGCCGCTCATGGGAGCGAATAGGACGCCCAGACCAATGCCCATCCCCAGTCCAAATAAAAATGCCTTCATCACTTGCCTCCTGTGAAGATTTCGAGGTTGTGTTTTGTCCAGCCTACCGCAAACCGAGCCGGGTGGCCGACTAAAAAACAAGATGCGGAAATTCTCCGAGGGTTTGCTGGCGAGGAAGAACCAATTCCACCACAGAGCCACAGAGCCACAGAGGGAGCATTTTTGATCGAGGAATTTTGAATGAAGAATGACGAATTTTCTGCATCTCTGTGCCTCTGTGGTGAAAAGACTTTAGGGAGACGGCGGAGGGGTCCCAGGCATGGCGGTGACTCCCATGCTGCCGTCCGGCTGCCGCTCCAGAACTGGCGCGTACAGGCCCAATTCCTGGCGGCGCCACCACAAGCCCTGCTGGCCCCGGGTGGCCATGTCAGTGAACCAGTACTGCCACAGCACGGCGCGCACCTGCGTGGGCGCCTTGTTGGCGAAGGGGTTGCCCGTAAACAGCGTCAATACCTCGGGATCATTGATCAGCAGCAGCTCTTCCGTGTGCGCCACCCAGGGATTATTCCGCCAGTTGTCCAGCGAGGCGAACCACAGGTTCCAGTCGAAGCGCGGCTGGTAGGGAGCGTAGATGCCCGGCGGCTGGCGTGGGTCCTGCGGCTTGTAGCGGAACGGATAAGCTTCCCAGGTTTTGCCGTCATAAGAACCCTGGAACTCGATTTCGTAGCGGGCACGAGTCATCACGGCGAACAGGCCATAGCGGTTGGCGATACGAAATGGCTCCAGTGCAGCCGCCGGCTGCATAAGCCACGTCGACAGAGGAAGGAACATTACCAGCAGCAGCACTGCCGTCACGTAAAAAATCCAGGTGAGCGCCACCGCACTGATGGCCAGGCGGATGGCCGCGATGTGTTGCCGCCAGCGAGGCAACGCTCCATCTTCATCGTCCGATGTGGCTTCCGCCTGAATTCCGGCTAGCGGCGTTCCTGGGGCCAGTTTCGCTTTGAGCCAGCACTTTACCCGCTTTACGGGCACCGCGGCCAGGGCGCCATCATGCAGCAGCAGGAACCCCAGGCTGAGCACCAGGTAATTGAGGAAGGTGTAGTTGGCAGTAAGAATGATGCCGATTTCAAACGGCGTCACAATCAGGAAACATAACACCCGCAGCCGCCGCCAGGGCACGAACATGAGGAACACAATTCCCAGCTCTACCGCGAAGGTCAGTCCGACGGTAAAGGCATGAAAGCCATGCGGCAGGTGCTGCGTGTACCATCCGATCCAGGTAGGCAGCGGCCCATTCTGGTAGTACTGGTCCATGGCGGTGAAGTGGCGCCATTGCGGGTCGCCGCTAAGCAGCTTGACGCAGCCCGATTCGAAGTAAATGCGGAACCACTCCCACTGCAGCAGAAAGAGCGAGGCGCGCGACGGAGGGTGGCCGCGGCCCAGGCTGGGCCTCAGGCCGGGAGCAGCGAAGAAAATCGCAATGAAACCGGCTTCCAGCAGCATGCCATCCGACTGATAGCTGGAAAAATCCTGCAGTGCGGCAATGAACGAGAGGTAGGAAACAAAACAAACCAGCAGCATGGCCCGCGGCCAGATGTTGATGGTCAGCAGGACTGCGGCCGCCATGCCGATCCAGCACATCAGCTTCAGCGCCAGATCGCTGCTGCTCAGCCAGAACACCGTGGGCGCATACCAGTAGCGCTCCACCGTGCCCAGGTGCTGGGCCAGGTATTGCAGATAATCCTTTGCCGGGAGAATGCCGTTGGGGCCGATCAGGCCAGTCACCTGAAAAAGCAGCGAGAAGAAGGCAGAGTAGTAGATCAGCCCCAGCGCGCGCAGAACAATCCAGCGTGCGCCCAGGTGGCCATGCGGGCCTGTTGGCCCAGGTCCAAATAGCCAGCGCACAGGGGAAATCGCGCTGTCAGGCATGGCAGGAGTTTATACCGGCGAGATTCAGGTGGGCACAGGCGCCCTCGCCGGTGCGGACCGGCGAAGCCGGACAGTCGCAATCTGGATTAAGGTTAGCCCGGTTTGTAGAACAGGGCAAAGAATTCCACGACCAGGATTATGACCACCAGCACTTCGATGGCGAAGGCACGGGCCTGGTGGAACTGGTCCACCATGAAGCGGTAGAGGTCTTCGGCGGTGCGGATCTTCTGGTTGACCAGGTTCTTGTAGTCAATCACGCCCACCTTGGCGGCCGCCAGGCGGTAGAGGCGGGCGGAAAACATGTCGCTTAGAAACTTGATGGCGTTGTCAGCACGCTCGGAAAGCTCAGTTACATCCAGCAGAACGGTGTGCAGGCGCGTAGCCTCGCGGGCCAGGCGCCAGCGCCGCCAGAAACGGGTTCCCTTGTCCAGCGAGCGATAAACGCCCTCCAGTTCGCGGGTGAGCAGCTCGTCATAGTGGCGGAACTCCAGGAGCTGCGAGTTGGCGTACTCCAGCAGTTCGGTGGCGGTCTCCGCCCCGGCGGCGGTGTCGTAAACGAAGGCGGCGTTCCAGCCGATGACCGCCAAGTCATTGGGATAGTAGGAAATGCTGGACTGCAGCACCTCGTTGCGCTCGTTGTCGGAAATGGCGCCGGTCTCGCCACGCACAATCTGGGCGATGGACCCGCCGTTGTGCGCCAGCAGCTCTGAGGCTGAAGGGTTTCCCGCCACCTGCCGCGCCTGGAAGATGAAGTAGTCTTCGCTTAACCACGTCGGGTAGGGCTTCACCAGGGCGGAGCGGGCGCGTTCCAGCTTCTGCTGGGCAATGGCGGTGGCATGGCGGTCGAAGTCCCCATCCCACATCCAGCTGCTGGCCAACTGCACCAGGCTCTGCCATTCCCCGGCGAAGGGCAGCTCGAAGATGATGCTGACCACGCCGTAGTCGTAGTACTTGATCTGGGCTTCCAGGCGCTCGCCGTGGGCGAGCACGATGGGTTCAACCCGCTCCACTACCGGCGGACGGGCAAAACGCACATAAGCCGGGGCGGCGCTCTTGAAGGTGGGGGCCACCGGCCGCGCGCCTACGATCCGCCGTAGTTCTTCCAGGTGGATCTCCTCGCATACGTCGTAGAGGATCATCACCAAGATGCATCCCTGTACGGGCACGAGCGCGGGCACAATTTCCTGTGCCTGGCTCTGCGCCGCAGGCTGGGGCAGCCTCTGAATGCCTGCCTCGTCCTGGGTGGCCGGGATGGCTATCTGCTCCGTCATGGTACCGGTTATTATCCCGTTCCCGCTCTAGGGATGGCAACGGGTAAACCGGCCTTAGTCGAGCTAAGTTGTTGTTGGCAAGTCGGTTATATTGATTTTTCGGCTGGGGAATTGCCCTGGGACTGGTGCGGCCACCTGTGCCCAGAAAGTCAGCTGTTACACTCGGCGGATGATTTCGGGATTCGCTACGGCGGAAGGAACGGCGCGCTACAAAGACCACTTTCCCAAGTTGCGGGACGTAGGGCACTTCCGCCGTCCCCAAGCCGTTCCCGCAGTGGGCGAATTGTGGCTTCCCTCTATCGGCCTGGGCACCTACCTGGGGGAGCCCACGGCCCAAGTGGATGCCCAATACCAGCAGGCCATCACCACCGCCCTGCGTTCTGGCATCAACTTGCTCGATACCGCCATCAACTACCGCCACCAGCGTTCGGAACGGAACATCGGGGCGGCGCTAGCGGAACTCGTGGCCAGCGGGGAGTTGCGGCGAGACGAGGTCCTGATCTGCACCAAGGCCGGCTTCCTCGCCTTCGACGGCGAGATGCCCGCCGATATGCGCAGCTACTTCATGCGCGAATACGTGCAGACCGGCATTCTCGACCCCCGGGAAGTGGCTGGAGGCAGCCACTGCATGGCGCCGCGTTACCTGGCTGACCAGATCGAGCGTTCCCGCCGCAACCTGGGGCTGGAGACAATTGACGTGTTCTACGTCCACAACCCCGAATCGCAGCTGGCCGAGGCAGCTGAGGTAGCGCTACCGGTGTTCCAGGAGCGCCTGCAAGCCGCCTTCACCATGCTGGAAGCTGCGGTCAAACAGGCAAAGATCCGCTACTACGGGGTGGCTACCTGGTTCGGGCTGCGCCGCCGGGAGGAGGAACGGGATTACATCAGCCTGGCCGCGTTGCTCGATATGGCCCGCGCCGCCGGCGGCCAGCAGCACCACTTGCGCTTTCTGCAGCTGCCCTTCAACCTGGGCATGACCGAAGCCTTTGCACGCGATAACCAGTCGCTGGATGGCGAAAAAATGTCGGTGATCAAGATGGCCGCGCGCGCCGGGCTGGCGGTAGTTGGGAGCGCCACGCTGCACCAGGGCCAACTGATTCGCAATCTGCCCGAATTTGTGCGGCAAGGACTGGGCATGGCCGGCGATGCCGCCAACGCCATCCAGTTCTCGCGCTCAGCTCCTGGCCTGACTACCTCCCTGGTCGGCATGGGTTCCAAGGCTCACGTGCTCGCCAACATCGAACCCGCGCTCCATTCTCCCACTCCGCCCGAGCACTGGGCCAAGCTGTTTGGCGCGCGCTGAGGCACGGCTAGCTCCCACTTACAGCCTCGCGGTCGCGTTTCCTTCCACTTTCGCCTCAGGCTGGCGAGGTTGGGAAATGCCTCCGGGTTGAACAGGGTTTCCATTCGCATTTTCAGGTCCGGCAGAAATCCGGAATCGTGGGACGGTCCCTTCCAATACTCAAGCCAGCCCCACTCGCCGCTTAGGATGTGCACGAGGGTGTCGCGGACAGAAGGAAAGCTGCTGCCAAGGTCTTGTGTGAACTGCTCAGGGCTGAGGCTGGCGGCCGCTTGCAAGACCCTGGCGTTCGCCCAGTGATCGTATTCGGAGAGAAGCTGAATCTCATTCCTGGTCAAATTGGCAACATCCGTCGGTTAACTTTTGCAGGCAGAGAGTTCTCATGCAAGGTGTCGCGAGTCAGCGACTGACGCAGAAGACCGCAGCGGCCTCCTTGGCGACCGCCTCAGGTGGGTCACGGCGACCTGTGACCTCTGCTGCGTATTTTTCGCCTACCGGTCACAGAACTGCGAATCGGTTCAGCGCATACTGACAACGCTACAAATGTGCGTGGAGGTATGCCTGCATGGAAGTGACACGCAACGAATTTCTGAAATGTTGTGCGGCCGGCGTTTGCTCCTGTGTCGCCATGGCCTTGCCCGAGGCAGCCGCAGCCGAAACCTCCACTCCCGAGAGCGAACAACTGCGACTGCAGCTGGAGGCGTCGCGCATTCGCTATGCCAAGCTGGTCAGCATTCTGGAAAAGGATCTGGATGAGGCCACGCGCAAGAGGATTTTCGACAGCCTCGGGCGGGAGTGCGCTCGCCAGTTCCGCAGCAGCACCTTCGACAAGTACAAAGGGGACCTCCCTGGCTTCCTGAAGTATGTCCAAGGCCCCGACGGCTGGGCGGTGAAAACCGAGTACGACGAAAAGGCCGGCATCATTCGCGTATTCGACCGCGGCCCGCACTGCAGCTGTCCGCTGGTCAAGGAAGGTCTAACCTCGGGGGCGCAGTGCGATTGCACATTGGGCTGGCAGCGGGAAACTTATTCTGCCATCCTCGGGCGTCCCGTGGATGCCGTGCTGGAGGAATCCATACTGCGTGGCGACAAGAGGTGCGTCTACCGCATGACGGTGCTCGGGTAGTTTTCCCTGCAATTAGCAGGGAGGTATTGTAAGTAGCCCTTGTTGTGACTTGCCTGCGTTCTGCCTATAGTGAGCGATTCATTGCGTGCCGTCCGCGGTCACATGGTCAGGCTTCCTGCTCCACCGACCGGGTTTCCCAGGGGCATATAGCCTTCCTGGCGCAATTCCCTGTGCGATACTGACAATATGCCCCCCAATCAGAAGGCTGATCCCAAGTCGGTCAAGGTAAACCTGACCGCGGGGACGGGCATGGACATTGAGTGGAAGGACGGGCACCGCTCCAGTTACAGTTTCAAATGGCTGCGCGACGCCTGTCCCTGCGCTTTATGCGACGACGAACGGGGGAAGGCCGGGCGCGAGCCGGGTGAGCCTCCAAAGTTGGCGGCGGGAGCGCTGCCTATGTTCAAAGCGCCGGCCAAGCCCGTGGAGGCCGAGCCGGTGGGCAAGTACGCTATCCGCTTCCGCTGGAATGACGGGCACGAACTGGGCATCTACTCCTGGGAGTTCCTGCGCGAATATTGCCCCTGCGAGGCGTGCGCCGTGGAGCGGGCGGAAAAGGCGAAGGCGGAGTAGCTTGTCGTTTTTGGACCAACTCAACCCGCAGCAGCGCGAAGCCGTTGAGAGCACGGATGGGCCCTTGCTTATCCTGGCAGGCGCGGGCAGCGGCAAAACTCGTGTCATCACTTACCGCATCGCCCACCTGATTGACAACTGCGGCGTCGTGCCCGACTCCATCCTGGCGGTCACCTTCACCAACAAGGCGGCAGCGGAGATGGCGGAGCGGGTGGAAAAGCTGGTGGGCGGGCACACGCTGGCCAAGCCGCTCATCGCCACCTTCCATTCTTTTTGCGTGCGCCTGCTGCGCCGCGACATCGAGGCGCTGCGCATTCCTTCTACGAAGGGCGGCGAGCCCATCGGCTTCCGCAAGGATTTCGTCATCTACGACGAAACCGACCAGCAACTGGTAGTAAAAGCGGCCATGCGCCGTCTGGGCGTGGACGACAAGCAGACCAAGCCCAGCGCCGTGCTCAGCCACATCTCCTGGGCCAAGAACCACATGCTCGACCCGCAGGAGGTTTACCTCAACTCCCGCGATCCCAAAACCGAGCGCGTGGCCCACATCTACGAGATTTACCGGCAGGAATTGCGCAAGGCCAACGCGCTCGACTTCGACGACCTCCTGCTGGAGGCAGTGCGCCTGCTGAAGGCGGTGCCCGAAGTACGAGAGAAGTACAACCGGCGCTTCCAGTACATCCTGGTGGACGAGTACCAGGACACCAACCGCCCACAGTACGAACTGATGCGGCTGCTGGCAGGCACGCGGCACAACGTCTGCGCCGTGGGCGACGAGGACCAGTCCATCTATTCCTGGCGCGGCGCCGACATTCGCAACATCCTGGAATTTGAGAAGGACTTTCCCGACGCCAAAATCATCCGCCTGGAGCAGAACTACCGCTCTACGCAGAACATTCTGCAGGCGGCCTCGTCGGTGGTGGCCAACAACGTGCACCGCAAAGGCAAGAACCTATGGACCTCGCGCCAGGGCGGGGCTAAGGTGGGCTACTACGAAGCGCCCGACGGCGAAAATGAAGCTTTGTTCGTGGCCGACTACATCTCCCGTTACCTGCAGGAAGCGGCCGGCCAGGGCGACCAGGCGCGCGCCGCCGTGCTCTACCGCACCAACTCGCAGTCGCGCCTGTTTGAGGAAGCCATGCGGCGCTACGGGATGAAGTACCACGTGGTGGGCGGCTTCTCCTTCTACGAACGCGCCGAAATTAAGGACCTGATTTCGTACTTGAAGGTCATCCACAACCCGGACGATTCCATTTCCGTGCTGCGGGCCCTGAACACGCCGCCACGGGGCATCGGCAAGACCACGGTGGAGACGCTGGAGCACCTGGCACTGAACACCGGGCTGTCGCTTTGGGGCGCCATTGGCCAGGCGATTGAGCAGCAACTGGTGCCCGCGCGGGCGGCAGCTGCCCTGGGCGGATTCAAGAGGATCATTGAAGATGCCCGCGCAATGCTGGCGGGAACGTTTGTGGAGAAGTTGGAGGAGGATGCGGGGGAGGAGGTCGTCGGCTCTCGGCCTTCGACTGTCGGCCAAACCGGCGACGGTCAACCAACGCTCGACGGCCAAGCCGCAGATGAGGAGAATCTCCAGGCTGATATTTCCTTTGACTTTGGCACGGATGAGGACGAAACAGAAGCGCTGGGGGCGGGACTCCCCCAGGACAGCCGGCAAGATGCCGGTGCTACAGAGGCCGAGGGCGACGATCCTGCCAACGAAGGCTTTCGGACTCCTGGTGGCCCGGCCAGCACGGCTGAGATCCTGAAGTTCCTGATTGACCGCACCGGTTACATTCGCAGGCTGGAAGAAGAGGACACACCCGAGGCTATCTCCCGCATAGAGAACATTCGCGAACTGGTAAATGCGGCCATGGATTCGCGCGACCGCGGCGAGACCCTGGACCAGTTCCTCGACCACGCCGCGCTGATCAGCGATACCGACCAGTACGTCGCTGGTGCCCAGATCACGCTTATGACCCTGCATTCGGCCAAGGGCCTGGAGTTTTCGCTGGTTTTCTTATGCGGGCTGGAAGAGGGGCTGTTTCCCCACTCGCGCACGCTCATCAACCCAGACGACATCGAGGAAGAGCGCCGGCTGTGCTACGTGGGCATGACCCGGGCCATGAATACCCTACTCCTGACCCGTGCTCTTTATCGGCGCCGCTACGGCACCGATCTGCCCGAGGCGGCCATACCCTCACGTTTTCTGGAGGAGGTACCACCGCAGTTGCTGGAAGACTTAGGTTCGCCCCGCCGGGCGCGTGTGGGGGTGGGGCTTCGTCCCGCCTGGAGCGGGGCAGAGCCCCGGGTCCAGACGGGCGGTGCCCATTATGCTTATGAGGATGAAGACCAGAGTCTGGCGTGGCAGGCAGATTCAGGCAGGGCACCGGGAGGGGGAAGGCAGCGCAAAACCAGCTATTCTGGTCCAACCTACAACTCTATTGACAACATTGCTGAATTCTTTGCCTCCCGGGGCAAGAAGTTCTCCCGCCCCAAGGTTGAGGTGCCTCCGCCCACCGGCGCGCGGGGATTTCGGCCAGGGCAGAGGGTGCGCCACCCCAAATACGGCGAGGGGACCGTCTATAAGCGCGAAGGAGAAGGTGAAGAAGCCAAGATTACTGTACAATTCCCTCGATTTGGCCTGAAAAAGCTGGTGGAGAAGTATGCCCAGCTGGAAAAGGCGTAAAACTGGGAGTCAGTGGTCAGGAGTCAGCAATTAGTAGCCGGTAGCTGGTAGCTGGTTGGCATGGCCTACACGTAGTGTGTGTACTTGTCCGGTGTGTGGTCCTGTTGGTACAGCACCTTGGTGGTTGGTAGTTGGCACAATCCAGGCCGCGAAGCGGCGCAAGAATGTAGCCCACGGCGTAAGCCGTGGGTAGAAAGTGGAACGGGAGCGAGCCCCCGAGGGCGAAAGAGCAGCGACCACGCACTCTCTTCAACCCCCGAGCATCTCGCGAGCAGCAAAGCGATTCGCGGTTGGCACGCGAGATCCTTCGGGCCTCAAGGCCCTCAGGATGACTCCCGAATCATACTCACGGAGAGAAAGACGCACTCATGGCAAATACTAAGAAGCTGAGCAAGGAAGAGCGCAAGAAAGCAAAGCGCGCCAAGCGCAAGGAGCGGGAGCAGAAGAATCCCAAGAAGAAGCGGGATTATGCCCGCGGCTCGAAAAAGCGCAAGATGAAGAAGATGGTGCGCGGCCAGGCGAAACGGTAAAAGACTGTGTCGAGGCGGGGCTCTGCCCCGCCTTGCCCGGTGCAGAGCCACGGGCCCACACGTTATAGCTACTCCTACGGCCCCACAGGAGCACAGTGGCAGAGACGACCACGAAGGAAGCCAAGAAATCTCCGGCTGTCACCCAAGGCAGCCAGCTGCTTGCCAAGAAATCCATTGACAAGCTGATTGCCGAAGCCGAGGAACCCGAACACCGGCTCAAGAAGACGCTGGGCCCCTGGAGCCTGACTGCTCTGGGCATTGGCGCCATCATCGGCTCGGGCATCTTCGTGCTTACGGGCACGGCGGCTGCGGGCGAGAACTTCACCGTGCCATCCATCCTGCACGCCCAGGTCATGGATCTGATAATCGGGTTGGTGCGGCACGGCAACACCGCCAGTGTCCTCATGCATGGCCGCCCCGCAGCAGGTCCGGCCATTGCCGTTTCGTTTCTGTTGGTGGCGTTTGCCTGCAGCTTCGCCGGGCTGTGCTACGCCGAGCTGGCCTCGATGATTCCTATCGCCGGCAGCGCCTACACATATTCCTACGCTACCCTGGGCGAGATCTTTGCCTGGATCATCGGCTGGGACTTGATCCTGGAATACGTGGTCAGCAACGTCGTGGTAGCCATCGGTTTTGGCGCCTACACCAAGGCGCAGCTGTCATCCTTTGGCTTGAACTTGCCCGATAAATGGTCCACCCCGGTGTGGGATGCCGGACACTGGACCGGCGCCTACTTCAACATTCCCGCATTTCTCATTGTGTTCATCCTGACCGTGCTGCTGGTGCGCGGCGTGCGCGAGTCAGCCGAAGCCAACAACGTGATGGTGGCCATCAAGATCGGCGCCATCCTGACCTTCCTGGTGATCGGCGGCATGCTGGTCAATCCCGGCAACTGGAAGCCGTTCGCGCCGTCGGGGTTTGCCGGCGTCGTCAGCGGCGGCGCTATCGTTTTTTTCACTTACATCGGGTTCGACTCGGTCTCCACCGCGGCAGAGGAGTCGCGCAATCCACAACGCGACCTGCCCATTGGCATCATCGGGTCGCTGATTGTCTGCACCATTCTTTATGTGGGCGTCTCCATCGTTCTGCTGGGCATGATGCGGTATCCGACGTTCGTTTCCGGCGAAGCGGCGCAGGCGCCGGTAGCCTACGCGCTGCAACACCTGGCCGCCAACAAATGGTCGCAGGCGGTAATCATCATTGGCGCGCTGATGGGCATGATTTCCTCGCTGCTGGTCTTCCAGTACGGGCAGGCGCGCATCTGGTATGCGATGTCGCGCGACGGGCTGTTCCCCAAACTGTTCTCTGCGGTGCACAAGAAATTCAAAACCCCGCACCTCTCCACCTGGATTGCGGGGTTTGCGGTCGGCATTCCCGCGGGTATATTTGCGGTGAGCGAAGCTGCCGACCTCTCCAACATCGGCACGCTGTTCGCCTTCCTGCTGGTTTCGCTGGGGGTGATCGTGCTGCGCCGCACGCAGCCCGACCGTCAGCGTGGCTTCAAAGTGCCACTCGTGCCCTGGTTCCCGCTGATTTCCGTGATCCTGTGCGTGGGCCTGATGAGCGGGCTGCTGGTCATCACCTGGCTGCGCTTCTTTGTGTGGCTGGCCATCGGTCTGACCATCTACTTCCTGTACAGCCGGCATCACAGCGAGTTTGCCAAGTCGAATCGGCTATGAGCTCCGGCCAGCAGATCACCTTCGACTACAAACTGGCCCCTCCCAGCCCTTTTATTCTTTCGCTGCCTAAGGCGGAGCTGCACCTGCACCTGGAAGGCTCGGTCGAACCGGCCACATTAGTCGAGCTGCGGAAGCGCCACGGAATGCCGGGCGCTGAACTGGGAGAGGTCGAGCGCCTTTACGAATACCACGACTTCAACGCTTTTCTAATGGCCTTCAAGGCCATAACCGAGCATCTGCAGGCGCCCGAGGACTGGGAGTTCATCACCTACCGGTTGATGCAGCGGCT
>DASSQB010000539.1:0-5841 GCA_035702725.1 Terriglobales bacterium
GTCGCTGCTGCGATAGCTGATGGTCACATCCCGCTTTTCGCCCGGCAGCAGGGAGAAGTAATTGTCCTGGTAAATCACCGGCAGCACCTCCTGCCCGCCCTTTCCCTTGGCCAGCTTCAGGCGAATGAAGAAAGCCAACGACTTGCCTGAATTCGACAGAGTAACGTGGGTGATGTGATTGGCGCCTTCCTGTGTCGTGTGGCTGGAGACGTTCAGCTTTACGGTTGGCAGCTGCTTGAGCGCGGTGTAATCCGCGAACTGCGCGGTCGGTGTGTAGTACCAGGTGGATTTCTCCCAATCCAGCTTTTCCGGTTTGGTGGAGAGCCAATAGGTATTGGTGCTGAGCCGCTTGCCACTAGAGTCGTCCACGGTCAGGCGCAGGAAGTAGGTGGGCGTCAGGCCGTCAATGGGAGGCAATGCGAACAGCACCTGGTTGCTGTCCGGGGCGGCGTCTGCGCTTACCTGGCGGGAGAATTTCTGCTTCATATCCAGGTTGTAGATCGTGGCCGTGACCTTCAGGCCATTCGCGGGAGTGTATTGGCTACTGACCAGCGAAATGGAATGGTCGTCGTAGTCGTACTGAGCGTGCAGCAGTTCAGTGGCTTTCTTGGCTCCAAAGTAGCCGCCGGCCGGCTGCAGGTAGTAGTCAAACAGGTGCCAGATAACGGAAGGCCAGGCGTTGTTCAGCATCCACTGGATGACGCCGGTGGAGTTGTACTTGTCGCGGCTGTAGGCCTCAAACATGGCGCGAATGCCCTCATAGCCCATCAACTGCGCTTTCCTGTCATAGTCCTGCAGATCGGTCGCGGTGCCATAGCGGGCATTGAGGGCCTCGGTAAACACATGGACGTCCTTGAAGGCGCCGCCCCCGGCGTGGTAACCCCAATCCTCGCTGATGGGCCATAGCTTATCTTTGGGGATGAATCTCTCCAGGCTTTCCTGAACGGGAATGGCCGGCCCGGGGCTGGTTTCAGTGTTGAAGCCGTATGCCCCGCCGCGTGTTTTGTCGGTTTCCCAATACGAGGGCGCAACATATTCATACGGCCCGGTCATCTTCACGCCGCTGTTGCCGGTGACCGAGGTGGGCTTGGCGGTGGCGGAAGAGACCACCGGGTTCTGCCAGCGGCACGCCTTAAGCACGTTGAGATAGTTCTGCTCCACGTCCGGGGGCGGCGGATTGTCGCTGCCATCCAGCCACACGAAGAGGCTGGGGTGATTGCGCAGGCGGCGAATCTGATCGCGCAGTGACTCCTGCGAAATATCGAAATTTTCCGGCGGCCACTTAGGCCACTTTTCCCAGGCATCGCAGCAGCACCAGCCCGCCATGATGAGGATGCCGTAGCGGTCGGCCAGGTCGAAGAAGTGGTCGGTCTCCAGCTTGCCCTCCAGGCGGATGGTGTTCAGGCCCATGTCCTTGGTGAGGCGGAACTCGTCTTCCAGGCGCTGCGGGTTCTGGCGCAGCATCATGTCGGGCGACCAGCCGCCGCCGCGGATGACAATGCGCTTGCCGTTGATGCTGAACACGCGGTAACCGTTGGGGTTCATCTCCGAAGTGACCTGGCGGATGCCGAACTTTGTGTCCTGCTGGTCGGAAACGCCGCCATCGGTGTCGAATTCCAGATGCAGGTCATAGAGGTTCTGCTCGCCCATCTGCCACGGCCACCACAACCTGGGATTAGAAATATTTAGCTGAGAGAATTGCTGGGGCGTGAAATCCACTTCTTTCGTCTCGTTGGCGGCGAGTTCGACCGGCTGGTCAAACTTGACGTCCGCTATGCTGCCTTTCAGCGTGCCTTTAACCGGCTGCCCGGTGGCATTGTGCAACTCGGCGGTGACGGTCAGGTGTGCGCTGGCTAGTGAAGGAATATCCACGTCGGTAATCACATGGGGATGCCGCACCTCAACCGGCCCGCTGGTGGCCAGGTACACTCCGCGCCACAATCCCATGTCCTTGTCCGGGGGCAAAGGATTCCAGTCCACGAAGGTGATGGCCAGGTCGGTAGCCAGAGGCGCGGAAACCTCCACCGCCAGGGCATTCCTCTCGCCCGGGTGGATGGCATCGGTGACGTTGAACTCCCAGCTGCGCCACATCCCGGCCATGTTCTTGTCGCTGGCGATCTGCTTGCCGTTCAGCCAGACATTGGCGCGATAGTTGATGCCCTCAAAGTTCAGCCACACCTGCTTGCCTTTGTAGCCGGCGGGCACCTGAAATTCGGTGCGGTACCACCAGGACACAGCGAAGGGGCTGCCCGGCGGCATGGGCATGTTGGAAAAATTCTCTCCCATGGGATAGCTGGTGCCGGGTATCTGGCGCAGGTTCATCCCGAAATCCGGGTTGGAGTAAACGTTGTGGTTCACCAGAGCAGTCAGCACTGTCGCCGGCACCGTGGTTGTGTACCAACCCGTGGTGCTGTGCCCGGGTAAGGAAAGGATCTGGCCGGTATCGCTGACCCGGGCCGAGGACTGCAGCGCCCAGCCTTCGGCCAGCGGAAGGCGATTCTGCTGGGCCCCGCAGATGGTGGAAAGTAAAAAGCTGAAAGAGAACGAAAGCAAGAGTAACCGCGCAGACATGACTTTGCTCACTGGCAGCCTCCGGAAAATTGATGCAGGCGGACCATCCATTATCGGCCTGCGTGTCAAACTGTGCCTGGAAAGGCCCTCAAAAATCCTGGTGCGCCCGCTTCCCAGGCTCGGGGAGAAGCGGGTTGGCTCGTTTATAATAGAAGTTCCTGCTCTTCAGTCTGCAGTAAGTGAAAAAACAACATGATTCGATTTCTGCAAACCCCTGGTCCGGTTAAGAAAGTGGTTTTAGGCGGCCTCCTGGTTGTCATCTGCGCCGCCATGGTCATTGTGCTGGTTCCTGGCGGCATCTTGGGCGATGCATTCGGCTTCCAGAGTGACCTGGGAAAGAACGTGGTGGCCAAAGTCGGGGCTGATGAGATCAGCGTCACCGAGGTGCAGCAACAGGCGCGCACCATGGGCCGGCAGCAGTTTCCCCGCGGCCTGCCCGACGCCCTGATGCCCTTCCTGATTCAGCGCGCCGCCGAGAACCTGATCACTCAGCGGGCCATGCTGGTGGAAGCCCAGCGCCTGGGCCTGAGCGTCAGCAGTGCCGAACTGCAGGACGAACTGCAGCACGGCCAGTTCGGCTCCGAACTGTTCCCCAACGGCAACTTTATTGGCGACCAGGCCTACGACGAGTTCGTTTCCCAGTTCAATATGAGCGTGCCCCAGTTCGAACAGGCGATGAAGGACAAATTGCTGAGCCAGAAACTGATGGACATGATTTCCGGCACGGTGATCGCCTCCAATGTGGAACTGGAGCAGCAGTTCGAGAATGACAACACCAAAGTTAAGTTCGAGTACGCGGTGCTTACCACCGACCAACTGAAGAAGCAGATCCATCCCTCCGAGGCGGAGCTGAAAGCCTTCTACGACAGGAACAAGCAGACCTACGTCAATTCCATTCCCGAGCAGCGCAAGGTGCGCTACATTCTGATTGATGCCGGCAAACTGGCCGGCGAGGTTAAGGTCACCCCCGACGACCTGCAGCGCTACTACAACGAGCACATGGACGAATACCGGGTGCCCGAGCAGGTTGAGGTGCGGCATATTCTGATCAAGACCCCGCCCCCGGGTCCGGATGGCAAGGTAGACCCCAAGGCGGTTGAGGCGGCCAAACAGAAGGCGGAAGACGTTCTGAAGCAGGTGCACGCCGGGGCCGACTTTGCCAAGCTGGCGGAGAAAAATTCGCAGGACACGGCCAGCGCCAAGAATGGCGGCTCGCTGGGCTGGCTTCAGCGCGGGCAGACGGTGCCGGAATTCGAGAAGGTGGCCTTCTCCCTGCCCAAGGGTTCTACCAGCGGCATCGTGCAGACCAGCTACGGCTTCCACATCATCCACGTGGACGACAAGCAGGACGCGCATCTGAAGCCGCTCAGCGAAGTGGCGGCGCAGATCACTCCGCTTATCGCGCAGGACAAAGCGGCTCAGTCGGCGCAGAACCTGGCTGACAGCGTGGAATCCGCGGCCCGCAGTCAGGGAATGGAGAAGGCTGCGGCGCAGAACAAGCTGCAGGTCACCAGCACCGACTTTGTCAGCCGCAACGACGCCCTGCCCGGAATGGGCCCGGCTCCTGAGTTCATGGATGCGATTTTCAGCGCTACGCAGAACGCGCCACCCGACCTGACCAACCTGAAGCAGGGCTATGTCGTTTACCAGGTGACAGCGGTGAAGCCGCCGCAAACGCCCACGTTCGAGCAGATCCGCTCGCGGGTGGAATCGGAGTTCGTCAACCAGCAGGCCTCGGCCATGCTGGGGCAGAAGACGCAGGAACTCTCCGACCGCGCCCGTGCCCTGCATGATCTGAAGAAAGCCGCCAAGGAAGAAGGCGCAACCTTAAAGACCAGCGACGAGGTTACACGCAAGGACCAGGTGCCGGACGTGGGCGCCATGTCCGGAACCGCGAGCGCCGTCTTCAGCATGAAGCCGGGCGAGATCAGCGGGCCCATTAATACCGGCACCAGTGGCGCGGTTCTGTCGCTGCTCGACCGGCAAGCGCCCTCGCCGGCTGATTTCCAGAAGCAAAAAGACCAGATCCGGGAGCAGGTGCTGCAGCAGAAACGCAACCAGCTGCTGGAACTGTTCGTCAGCAATCTTCGCGAACAGATGGAAAAGAGCGGCAAGATTCAGGTCAACCAGCAGGTGCTTAAGCAGCTGACGGCTCCTCGCAACGAACCCAGCTAGGCGCCTGCTGCGCGGCCCTTTACCCGGCACTTCAACAACCCGGCTCCGCTGAACTCCAACCATGGCCTTTCCACGATCCACCGGGATCCTGCTGCATCCTACGTCGTTGCCGTCGCTGGGCGGAATTGGCGACTTCGGCCCCGCCGCCTATGACTTCGTGGATTTTCTAGCGGATGCGCGGCAAAGCCTGTGGCAAATTTTGCCCCTGGCCCCCGCGGGCTACGGCAATTCGCCCTATTCCTCGCTTTCCGCGTTCGCCGGCAGCCCGCTGCAGATCAGCCTGGAGCGGCTGGCCGAGCGTGGCTGGATTGAGCACAGCCGTCTTTCCGGCCTGCCCGGCCAGGTGGGCCCGGTTAACTATGAGGAAGTTGCCGCGGCGAAGATGCCGCTGCTGATTGCGGCGGCGCAGCATTTCCTGCAGCACGCCAGCGCGGCTGACCGCGCCCGCTTCGATCACTTCTGCGCCCAGCATTCCTGGTGGGTGGAAGGCTGGGTTTTATTTGAGGCGCTGCGACATCGCTACCAGAAGGCGTGGAATGAATGGCCGCGCGAACTGGCGCACCGCCATCCCGCCGCCCTGGATCACGTACGTGGCGAACTGGCGCATGAACTGCAAATCGGCCGTGTCTTGCAGTTCGCTTTCTTCGAACAGTGGGGCGCCTTGCGGCAATACTGCGCCGCCCGCGCCATTCGCATCATCGGCGACATCGCCATCTTCGTGAACTACGACAGTGCCGATGTTTGGGCGCACCCGGAAATCTTCCGGCTCAATGAGGAACTGGAACCCGAGGTGGTTTCCGGCGTGCCCCCGGACGCATTCAGCGACACCGGGCAACGCTGGGGAAATCCTCTTTACCGCTGGGATGCGCTCAAGTCTCGCGGCTACGACTGGTGGCTGCAGCGGCTGGGCTGGGCCATGCACATGTGCGACCTGCTGCGCATTGACCATTTCCGCGGCTTCGAACAATGCTGGGAAATCCCGGCGCACGAGCCCACCGCCGTGCACGGCCGCTGGGTGGACGGGCCCAAGGACGACCTCTTTAACCGCGTTCGCGAAGTCCTGGGCACACTGCCTTTCATCGCCGAAGACCTGGG
>DASSQB010000540.1:0-5112 GCA_035702725.1 Terriglobales bacterium
GTCATCTTTTCGCCGGGCGAGAACGTTCCCGACTTTCGCGCGGGTTGAAGCTCCAAAAACTGACCTGCGGTCGCAGGCAAAAAAGCAAAAGCCCGGCGCTTCGCCGGGCTTTTTCCCTTTGCGGCGGCGTGACTTCTGTAACGTTGGCCGTCCCCATTGGCCATGTTACCCTCCGGCCAGAGTCAGCAATATCAGTTGTTTCCGAGGAACTGCATGCATCTGCGTCGCAGCGCGCTCGTGGTGGTCGTGCTCTGCACTGCGTGTTTCGCCGCCGCCAATAAGCCCGGAGCCGCGCGCGCTCACAGCAAGCTGCTTCCCATCACCACCAGTTCTCCCGCAGCCCGCAAATTGTTCCTGCAGGCCATGGTTAACATGGAAAACCTGCGCACCGAGTGGGCGCTGGCGGGCTGGCGCGCCGCTACCAAAAGAGATCCCAATTTTGCCCAGGCCCAGATCCTGGTTGCCTATCTGACTCAGGATCCGGCCGAGGAAATGGCGGCCCTGGCCAAAGCCAGGCAACTGGAGCCGAAGGTCACCCCCGGCGAGAGGCTGCTGATCCAATGGCTCAGCGGCGTGCGTGAAGGTCACTCTGTGCCGGCCATCGCCGCTATGAACGACCTTCTGGCCATGTATCCGCGCGACCGCCGCATTATCTTCCTCGCTGGGCGCTGGATGATTCAGCAGGGGCGCTACGATCACGGCGAGATGCTGCTGGAGCAGGCCATCGCTCTGTATCCCAATTACCCGGCAGCGGTCAACGAATTGGGCTATGCCTGCGCCTACAACGGCGAATTCCAGAAAGCCCTGGCCATGATGGAAAAATACGTGGCCCTGCAGCCGGGCGAGCCCAATCCGCAGGATTCCTACGCGGAAATTCTCCGCCTTTCAGGAGACTTTAGCGGGGCCTTGGAGCATTACCGCAAAGCGCTGGAACTCGATCCCAACTTTGTGAGCTCACAGCTGGGCATTGCCGACACCTACGCCTTGATGGGGAACGAGGATCAGGCGCGGCACGAATACGAGAAGGCTATTGCCGTGGCGGATGGCGAAGGCGAGCGCCTGCAATATAACCTGCAGGAAGCTGCCACCTACGTACGCGAGCGGCGTTACGTCGAAGCCGACCAGGCCTTCCGGGCGCTAGCGGAGCAGGCCCACCACGAAGGCTTCGCCCGCGTGGAGGCCGAAGCCTGGCGCAGCATGGCCATGTATCAGCCGCAGATGGCCGCGGCTTTGAGCAGCCTGGACGCGGCCGAAAAGGCGCTGCGGGACCATCAGCTTTCGCAGGCCGATGTGGAACAGGAGCACGCTCTCATTCTGGCGGTGCGGGTACGCCGCGCTCTGCAGGCCCGCGATCGCAAGTCGGCCTTGCAATCGCTGCAGCAACTGCAGGCCATGGCTGCCTCCAGCCGCAGTGAAGTGGTGCAGCGTTCTTATCACGCCGCGGCCGGCGCCCTGGCCATGGCGCAAGGCAAGTACACCCAGGCGGTCGCTCACCTGCAGGAGGATCAGAACAATCCCCTCTCGCTGGAACTGTTGTGGCAGGCATTCGAGAAAACCGGGGCCCGGGAGGATGCGGCGGGCCTGCGCTCCGATGTGGCGGCTTTGAACGAGCCTACGCTGGAACAGGCGCTGGTGAACCCGCATCTGCGCGCCAGCTTGAGCGGGGTGGCCGCGCACCCGTAATCAGCACCCGCGGGAAAGATTATGGCGCGTATTCCAATTCTTCGTTTTGGCAGCCTTGCCGATCACGCGCGCCAGCTCAATCTCGCCAGTTATACGCCGGCTATCGCGCTGCAGGGTCTGGTGCGCGGCGTGGATAACGTTCGTTACGACGTCTACCTCAGCCCCCGCTTTTGCGACGAAGCCCGCGCCTGCATTTGCGGCTTGGTCGCCCGCAACGGCAATGTTGCCGACCTCATACTGGAAACTCCGCGCCCGCTCGAACCGCGCAGCAACCTGCTGTTGCGCTCCCGGGAAGAGCGGCCGGGGCCGCCGCCCAGCCCGCGCGGCTCTCCCGCGGAGTTCAAGCGCCTGCTCTCGGACCTGCTGGTGGAAGCGCTCAAGGCCGCCAAGCAGCAGGACAACATCGCCGTGGACCTGCTGGCTCGCCTGGCCGTGGTCAAATTCCTGCGCTCCGAACTGACGGCGCAGTTTGCCGTCGTGGTGGAAAGGTGCCGCACCCTGCTCAAGAACTGCGAAGGCTTGCGTTCCGAACGCGCCACCCAGGTTCGCGACCGGGTTTATGCTCTGCAGGTTGCCAAAAAAACGGTGCTGCGCCGCGCCGGCCAGGAAGTATTTGAGACACTGCGCGAAATCGACAAGCAAACCCTGGTGCGCATGCGCCAGTCGCTGTTCGGCGAGGCCGCCGGCAGCAGCTACGAGCTGTTTCTTAACCGCCTGATTTTTACCGAAGACGGCCGCGACGATTACCTGAACGCCGAACACTACGTCATGCTGGGCAACTACGAGCATGATCCTGACCGCTTTCCCACCATGCGCGAGCTGGCGGGCGCGTTCCTGGTCTCGCTCGACGTGCTGGACCAAACCACCGACGCTGACCGCGTTCTCGACGGTCTGCTAAATGCGCCGGAAAATGCGCAGGAACTGGTGGCAGGCGGCGCGCCCGACGACTCTTCTTCAAGAGGCAAAGCGCAGAGAGCCTTGCTCGATAGCTGGCAGGATCTGCTGGAAGACCAGAAGGTGATGGATTACGTGGTCGCCTCCTACGAGGTGGTGCCGCTGCTCAGCGAATATTCCCCGGCCATCAACGCCCAGCAGCTCAAGAACGCGCTCATCTCGAAAAAGGAACGGAGTCGTGTGGAGGCGCTCATTGCCGAGCATCCCCGGCTTTCCGGCGCCAGCCTGCAGGGCGCCATCCGGCGCGTGGGAGAAATGAAGAGCGGGGACAAGGCCCGCATCGCCGGGCGTTTCCTCAGCGATTTCATGCGCTATCACCGCGATCTGCGGCGGCTGGAAGCGCTTAACTCCGCCCTCGACAGCGTGAATGTAATCGGCAACGAGAAACTGCGCGAACTTTCTCAGCTCAACCGGCTGCTTTATGAATTCCTGCTGCGCGATGAGCAGAAGCCCAGCGAGGAAAAAGTAGTTCACCACGTCATTATCAAGGCCGACGTGCGCGATTCCACCCGCATGACCCGCGCCCTGGGCGAGCGCGGCCTGAACCCCGCCTCCTACTTCAGCCTGAATTTCTACGACCCGGTGAATAAGCTGCTGCCTAAGTACGGCGCCGGCAAAGTGTTCATCGAAGGTGATGCCATCATCCTGGCGCTGCTGGAATACGAGGGCGAGCGCGGTTTTGCCGTCAGCCGCGCCTGCGTACTGGCCAAGGAGATGGTAGACATCGTGCGCGCTTATAACGAAGAGTCGCAGAAGGCGGGCTTGCCCGGCCTGGAACTGGGTGTGGGCATCACCTACCAGCCTTCGCCGCCCATGTACCTGATGGATGGCAGCGCGCGCATCATGATTTCAGAAGCGCTCAACGAGAGCGACCGCCTCTCCTCCTGCAGCAAGCAGGCGCGGCGCCTCCTGCCCCTGGGCGGGCCCTTCAACGTATACCGGTTTCAGTTGCAGCGCGAAGGCAATGGCAACGATTTCGAAGACGCGCCCCTGGTCTACAACGTCAGCGGCATCCAGTTGAACGCGGCGGCCTTCCACAAGCTGCAGCAGGAAATTTCCCTGCAGGCGCAGGACGTGGCCATGCCCACCATCTGGGAGAGCGAGCAGATGCGGCTGCACAGCGGCCTGGTGCCGCTGGAAGGCGGGCTGTTCCATACCGTGGTGATTCGCGAAGCCCGGGCCGCCCGCCTCAGCGCCCGCGATTTCTCGCCCGTGGGCTGGAGCGACGACCTCTACTACGAAGTCTGTACCAACGCCGGCGTGTACCGCTTTCTGGAACAGAGCCAGGCGGCCAAAGCCGGCTCAGCAAGCTAGTTCCGGCCAAGCTGGCGCAGCAACCCTCTTAAATTGTCATGCTGAGCGCTGCGAAGCACCTGCTTTGCGATTGACTAATAGGGTATGCGGTGCACTTCGAAGGGAATGCGTATCACCGCTTCCAGAGCCACGGCCAACCCATTCTTGGTGGCGGGGCGGAAGTGGCAATGGCGCAGGGCGTCGCGGGCGGCGGCATCCAGGCGGTCATCCACGCCGCGCAGGATGCGAACACCGCCCACGCTGCCGTCGGCGGCAATTACCGCATAGAGCGTGACCGTGCCCGTCACATGCTCGTGCATCAGGATCCCGGGATAGGCCGGATCCACCTTTTCGACCACCACGGGCGCCGTCAATTCGCCCTGCTTGGCGTCATTGTTCAGTTCCGCAAAGCGAATCACCCAGCTGCCGCTGCGCGAATTCAGGTTGGGCATGTTCAGAGTGACGGAATAGAACTTCTTGTTGCCAAACACCTGGCGCTCAATTTCGGAAGGGGCGGCGGGCAGCGTGCTGGGCGCGCGCGGCGGCAAGTTGCGCAAGCCGGCAGGAATGCTGGCCATCGCCCAAAGACTGCGGGCGGGCGCCGCCACCACCGGAACTCCAGTGTTGGCCGGCTGCGAGGGGCCGGGCGCAATGCTGATGCCGGCCAACTTGTCGCGGCTTGGATCTGTGCTGCCGGTGCCGGCCTCGGCGGTTCCGCCACTGTTCGCGGCGGGTACGCCGGAAGCGTCCACCCGCCCGGAAGGCCCGGCGGCGAACATGCCGCGCCGGTTGCCCTGCGGCACCTCGATTGGCCCGCTGACCGCGCTCGGCGCAACTCCCAGCGCAACCATCTGGCCCACCGGTTGGCCGAAGGCCACGTTGTGAATGTCGGGGGCCGCCGCGGCCTGCGCCACCGCGCCAGCGGTCGCCGCTTCTGCGCCGCCGCGAGATCCCGCGCCGCCACCGCCGGCACCACTTGCAGCACGCTTAGTTGCACCACTTCCTCCGGCAGCTAGCCCCTCTGCTGTCTGCTGAGCAGGAACCGGCAGCTTGGGGGCAGCTACCCCCGGCTGCAGGTCGGCTACATTCATCGCTCCCAATGGATGCGTGACCAGCGCGGTTCGCGCCGGCGGCGGAATCACCGCCGGTTGCGGTGCTCCCGGAGCGCGTAGGGTTGACAGC
>DASSQB010000541.1:0-7053 GCA_035702725.1 Terriglobales bacterium
CGCGCAACTGGAGCCCCGGGTGACGCTACTGGACGCGCTGCGCGATCAGTTCGACCTGACCGGCGCCAAGCGGGTGTGCGACCGCGCCGAGTGCGGCGCCTGCACCGTGCTGCTCAACAACAAGCCGGTGTACGCCTGCACCGTGCTGGCGATTGAAGCGCAGCACCAACCCATCACTACCATCGAGTCGCTCTCCGCAGGCGGCAAGCTGCACCCCATCCAGACCGCATTCGTGGAGCACGATGGCCAGCAGTGCGGCTTCTGCACCCCTGGCTTCGTGATGGCCTGCAAAGCGTTTCTGGACAAGTACCCGCACCCCACGGCGGAGCAGATCCGCTATCACCTGAACGGCAACCTGTGCCGCTGCGGCACCTACAAGGGCATCCGCGAAGTGGTGGCGCAGATGTCTGGCACGAAGGGAGCGTAACGTCATGGCGGAATACAAATGGCCGGCGCCGGCGGAACGCACGCTGATTGGCAAGCGCATTAGCCGCGTAGATGGCCCGGTGAAAGTTTCCGGGCGGGCTAAATACAGCTACGACTACAACCCCAAAGGTCTGCTGTTCGGCAAAGTGCTGCGCTGCCCCTACGCCCACGCCCGGGTCACCAGCATAGACACCAGCGCGGCAGAAAAAATGCCGGGCGTGAAAGCAGTGCAGGTGGTGCAGAAGGCGGGGACGGAAATCCTGTGGCAGGGCGACGATGTGGTCGCGGTGGCGGCGGTGGACGAGCCCACGGCCGAGGATGCCATCCGCGCCATCCAGGTGAAATTTGAGGTGCTGCCGCACAACGTTTCCGATGCGGAACCGCCGCCGGGCGCAGGTGAAGGCCCTCCCGGACCTATGAGCGAGGACGACCTCGACGACGCGCTCAGCAACCAGGTGCCGGAGGCTCAAGTCATCAGCCGGTTGCAGAAAGACGGCGTTACCTTCCAGGTCACCGACGACATGGTGAAGGAACTGAAGGGCTACGGTGTTCCTGACAGCGTGATCAATGCGCTGAAGGCTGCGCCCTACCATCCCGAGTCAGCCAACCAGCAGCGCCCGCCGTATCAGAAGATGGCGGCGCAGACGCTGGGCGACCCGGACAAGGGATTTGCCTCAGCCGAGGTAACTTCCGAAGGAGTTTACGGAGCTTCGGTGATCACGCACTGTTGCCTGGAAACGCACGGCTCGGCGGCGGAATGGCCGACCTCCGATCACCTGTTCGTGCACTGTTCCACGCAGGGTGTCTCCGGCCTGCCGGGGCAGTACGCGCAGGCGCTCAACATTCCCGCCGGCAATGTGCGCGCGCACCAGGACCATGTTGGCGGCGGATTCGGCAGCAAGTTTTCGCCCGACCGCTGGGGCATTGCCACGGCGCAGCTTTCCAAGAGCGCTGGAGGCAAGCCGGTGAAGTACATGCTGGAGCGCGATTCTGAGCTGATGACCGCGGGGGCGCGGCCTTCGGCGTTCGCCCGCGTGAAGGTAGGCGCCAAGCGCGACGGCACGGTGGTGGCGTGGGAGTCGAATTCCTGGGGTACGGGCGGCCCGGCGGGAGCAGGCTCGCCGCCAATCCCCTACGTGTTCGAAATTCCCAACCAGCGCAAGCAGCACACCGCGGTGCGCACCAACCAGGGCCCGGCGCGGGCCTGGCGGGCTCCTAATCACCCGCAAGCGGCGGTCATCACCATGTGCGCACTCGATGACCTGGCGCACAAGCTCAACATGGATCCGCTGGAGTTCTTCACCAAGAACCTGGAGATAGCGGGCCCGCGCGCTCCCATCTACAAGGAAGAGTTCCCCATCGCCGCCGACCTTATGGGTTGGAAGCAGAAATGGCATCCGCGCGGCGATAAGAGCGAAGGTCCAGTTAAGCGTGGCGTTGGCCTCTCTATGCACACCTGGGGTGGGCGGGGCCATGCCGGCGATTGCATGATGACCCTTCATCCCGATGGCTCGGTGGACATCAAGCTGGGCACGCAGGACCTGGGCACGGGCACAAGGACTGCCATCCTCATCGTGGCGGCTGACTCGCTGGGCATCCCGATGAATGCCATCAGCCTGAACATCGGCGACACCATGTACCCGCCCGACGGCGGCTCGGGCGGCAGCACCACCATTGGCGGCGTCAGTTCCTCAACGCGGCGCGCGTCGCTGATGGCGCTCGACCAGCTCTTTGCCAAGGTGGCGCCCGCGCTGGGCGCGCAGCCCGGCGACCTGGAAGCCAGGGACGGCACGGTGCGGGTGAAGAGCGACCACAGCAAGTCGCTGAGCTGGAAGCAGGCCTGCGCCAAGCTGGGCGCCATGCCGGTGAGCGTGACCGGCAAGAATCCCGGCCCCGGCAACCTGATCAACAGCGGCGTGGGCGGGGTGCAGATGGCCGAGGTCTCCGTGGATACCGAAACCGGCATCGTCAAAGTGAACAAGATGGTGGCGGTGCAGGACTGCGGCCTCATCATCAATGTGAAGCTGGCGGAAAGCCAGTGCTACGGCGCGCTCATCATGGGCATCAGCTACGCGCTATACGAGGAGAAGATCCTTGACCCCGTAACGGGGCGCATGCTGAACCCCAACATGGAGTTCTATCGCCTGGCGGGTTTGCGCGACATTCCCGAACTGGTGGTGCACATGATGACCGACCCGATGAACGATAACCGTGGCGTGATTGGGCTGGGCGAGCCGCCCGTGGTTTCGCCGGGGGCGGCCATCTCCAATGCCGTTGCCAACGCCATCGGGGTGCGCGTGCCCTTCATACCGCTCACGCCTGACCGCGTGCTGGCGGCGCTGGAACAGCAACAGAAGGCAGGTGCCTGATGCGAGCATTCGAATACACCAGTCCAACAACGCGCCAGCAGGCGGTGGAACTGCTTTCCGGCGAAGCCGCCGTGCTGGCCGGCGGAACCGACCTGCTCAGCCTGATGAAAGACGACGTGCTGACGCCGAAGCGCGTGGTCAACATTAAAGAAATTCGCGAGCTGAACGGCGTGCACTACGGGCCCCGCGGGATGCAGATCGGGGCGCTGGCCAGCTTAGGCGACTTGGCTGACCACCCGCTAGTAAAACAACACTACCCAGCTTTCGCCGACGCCCTGGTGGAAGCTGCCAGCCAGCAGATCCGCAACATGGCCACCATCGGAGGCAACATTTGCCAGCGGCCGCGCTGCTGGTACTTCCGCTCCGGCTTCGGCCTGACGCCGAAGACGCCGGAAGGCAAGTCCCTGGTAGAGGCCGGCGACAACCGCTACCACGCGATCCTGGGCAATGATGGCCCGGCGTTGTTTGTCAGCCCTTCCAGCATTGTGCCGGCCATGATCGCCTATGGAGCGCGCATTCGCATCGCCGGAACCAAGGGAAGCCGCGAGGTGGCGCTGGAGAAGTTCTTCAGGATTCCCCAGGCGGAAGGCGAGCGCGAGCACGACCTGCAGGCGAACGAAATTGTGACCGACATTTTTCTGCCACCCCCCACCGGAGGCAGGTACGCCCACTATGAGGTGCGGCAGAAGGACGTCTTCGATTGGCCGCTGGCGCTGGCAGCAGTCGCGCTGCACATGAATGGCAACACCGTGCGTTCGGCCCGGGTGGTGATGGGCTACGTGGCGCCGGTGCCATGGGTCTCCGAGGAAGCGGCGCAGGCGCTGGTGGGCAAGAGCGTGACCGAAGAGACAGCCAAGGCGGCGGGCGATGCCGCAGTCAGCCGGGCCAAGCCGCTGAGCCGCAATGGCTACAAAGTTCAACTGGCGCGGGTGGCGGTGAAGCGCGCCATTCTGCAGGCAGCGCAGGGCAAGGCAGAGGGAGGCGAGGCATGATCAGCGAGCAGGAGCGGTTCAACACTGAGAATCCCAACCTGTGCCCGGGGCTGCGCTGGAAGCGGCAGTTCTACGATTCCGAGCCCGACCCCACCGTGCAGCGCTCCAACGACGGCAACTACTGGTGCGTTTACACCCAGACCTGCATCGGGCCGGACGGCAAAATTGCCGAGCCGCACGCCTGCTCGTTTCCGCGGCGCAAGTGCCACGGCGACGGGCAGTGTGGGTAGAAGCAGTTGTCAGTTTTCAGGGGCCAGCTGCGGGTTGAAGCCCCACTTTTCGCACGGCGGCGGGAAATCATTTCAGCCCCGCAGGGGCGAAATAGGAAAGCCCAGGACGGCAGTCCTGGGTGAGAAGAGCCGGCGGAATGAGTCCCGGAGGGACGCCACAACTCACTGCAGCCGTTCTATTTCAGAATTCCCATGCGCTTGCCCACGCGCTTTAACACCTCGAGCGCCCGATCTAATTCCTCGCGGGTGTGGGTGGCGGTCATGATGGTGCGCACGCGAGCTTTCCCTTCCGGCACCGTCGGAAACACGATGCCGGTACCCAGCACTGCTTCCTTGAACAACTCGCGGGAGAAGTCCATAGTGAGCTTGCCGTCGCCAATAATGATGGGGGTAATCGGCGTTTCGCTGGCAGGCGTGTTCACGCCGCCGATGTTGTAGCCCAGATTGCCCAGCTCCTTCTTCCAGTAGCGGGTGTTCTCCCACAGCTTTTCGATGCGCTCCGGCTCCTGCTCCAGGACGTCAAACGCAGCCATGCAGCTGGCGGCCACAGAAGGCGGGTGCGAGGTGGAGAACAAAAACGGGCGGGCACGGTGATAGAGGAAATCAATCAGGTCGCGGGAACCGCAGACATAGCCGCCGAGCGCGCCAATAGCCTTGGAAAGCGTGCCCACCTGGATGTCCACGCGGCCGTGAACTTTGAAGTGGTCAATGGTGCCGCGCCCATTGCGGCCGAGCACGCCCGAGGCATGCGCGTCGTCCACCATCATGATGGCGCCGTATTTTTCCGCCAGGTCGCAGAGCGCGGGCAGCGGCGCGATGTCGCCGTCCATGGAGAAAACGCCGTCGGTAATCAGCAGCTTGTGTCCGGCCTGGCCGGCAACTTCCTTAAGCAGCTCTTCGGCGTGCGCCATGTCCTTATGGCGGAATACCTTGATGGTGGCGCGGGAGAGGCGGGCTCCGTCAATAATCGAGGCATGGTTCAGCTCGTCGGAGATGATGAAATCTTCCTTGCCCAGCACGGCGGAGACGGTCCCGGCATTGGCGGCAAAGCCCGACTGGAAGACCACCGAGGCTTCCACGTTCTTGAAGCGGGCGATTTTCTCCTCCAGATCCATGTGGATTTTCATGGTGCCGGCGATGGTGCGCACCGCGCCCGAGCCCACGCCGTACTGGCGCGTGGCTTCCAGGGCGGCCTGGCGCAGCCTGGGATGGGTGGTCAGGCCCAGGTAGTTGTTGGAGGCCAGGTTGATGACCTTTTTGCCGTCAAAGGTACACTCCGGCGCCTGCTCGTCTTTCAGCACCCGCAGGCGGAAGTAGGTGCCTTTCTGCTTGAGTTGGTCCAGTTGCTCGGTCAGGTAGGAGAGCTGCGGGCGGGTGGAAGTCTGGGTCGCCATGAGTTCCCTCGCGTGCGCCCCCGCGAATAGCGCGGAAGAACGCGGATTTGCAAACCATCAAGTTTAACGCTGAACCTGGGAGGAGGAAACCCGCCGGCCGTCGGCGGTTTCCGGGTGAACTTGGGTTTTAAGCGGGGCTTAAGCCTGCCGGCAGTAGGCTCAGAGTGAGCGCTTGTGCGCGCCGCCCGCGGGCCGGATAATCTGGAAGAGATGCGGGTGCTGGTAATAGAGGACGAGCGGCGACTGGCGGAAAACGTGGCCCGCAGCCTGAAGGAGAACGCCGCCTGGGCCGTGGACGTCGCCCTGGACGGCCAGAACGGGCTACACCTGGCCGAGTCGGTGGCTTACGACCTGATTGTGCTCGACCTCATGCTGCCCAAGCTGGATGGCCTGGAATTGCTGCGGCGCTACCGGCGCCAGGGCAACAAGACGCCGGTGCTGGTGCTGACGGCGCGCGAGGAGAAGCAATCGGTGGTCACCCTGCTCAATGCGGGGGCGGACGATTATCTGGCCAAGCCGTTCGACCTGGGAGAGTTTCTGGCGCGAGCCAAGGCGCTGGTGCGGCGGGCCAAGGGACAGCCCACGCCCATGCTGGTGGTGGGGGACCTGGAGGTCAACACCATCGAGCGCTCGGTGCGGCGCAGCGGGCGGGAGGTCACGCTGACGCCCATGGAATACCGTGTGCTGGAGTACCTGGCCCACCGGCCGCGGGCAGTGGTTTCAAAAACGGAACTCCTGGAGCACTTGTACGACTACAACTGGGAGAAGTTCAGCAACGTAATTGAGGTGTACATCTCGGGGCTGCGCAGGAAGATTGACGACGGCGCACCGGTAAAGCTGATTCATACCCTGCGCGGACAAGGATACGCGCTAAGGGCAGGAGAGGGGAAAAGATAAGGTTTCAAGGTCGTGCGGGCCGTTGTGGTGCTGCACGCGAGATGCTTCGGGGCTGAAGCCCCTCAGCATGACGCCCCGGTGGAGCCTGATGTTGGCGAGGAGAAGCCCCTTTGCATGACGCCAGTGGAAGCGAGGTTGGCGAGAAGCCCCTCAGCATGACGCCGGTTGTGGCAGAGTTCGCGGGGAAACTTTGAAACCTGTGAAACCTAGGCTGTCAAGGTGAGCAGCAAGCGTCTTTATGCTATGAAACGCCTTTCACTAACGGGCCGGCTTACAGCGGTCGTTGTTGGGGCCCAGCTCATGCTGGCGGTCGGACTGGTGCTCGTAGGCATCACTTTTGCCCGGCGGCAGTTGCTGGCTGCTTTCGACATGAGCCTGCAGGGCAAGGCGCGTGCCATCGCGGCCCTGGTCTACTATCCCCCGGAAGGCAAGCCCGGGCTGCTGTTCGACGACGATGAGGCGCCGCCTCCTTTCGACGCTTCCCACCCCGACATCTACCAAGTCACGAGCCCGGCGCCGCGATTCGAGGCCCACTCCAAAAATTTCAGCTCCGCGTTTTTGCAGGACGAACCGGCGCGCAAGGAGTACTGGAATTTCATCTCCGGCGGAGTGCCTTATCGCGGGCTGATCCTGCGCAAGGTCGCCATTCGCGACCCAGACACCGCGACCACGGATGTGGATGTAGCTGTGGACGTCTTCTACGCCGCGCCCACGCTGGACATCACCCGCCGCGCCGACGAGGTCG
>DASSQB010000542.1:0-7075 GCA_035702725.1 Terriglobales bacterium
AAACTACCCCGCTGAGCCAACTCGATTTCCTGGGATCTGACTTCTCCGGTATTCCCGGCATCGCTGGAACGATAGTTGATTCCCAGGGATTTCCCGTGAATTATTACCCTTCGGTGTTTGGGGCTAACACCTTCTTCGACCCTCAGTTCCACTCGCTATACGCCTGGCGTTCCATCGGTAACGCCAACTACAACGCATTGCAGGTGAACGTTCGAAAAGCGATGTCGCAGGGGCTGCAGTTCGATTTCAACTACACCTTCTCCAAGTCTATTGATCTTTCTTCCGACGCCGAACGCATTACCGAGTGGGGCGGCCTGGGCGGACAGGTCATCAATTCGTGGCAACCCGACCAGCTGCGAGCGGTTTCGGATTTCGATGCCCGCCACCAGTTCAATATGAACTGGATCTGGCAGATGCCGTTCGGCAAGGGAAGACCGCTGATGCGGGATGCCGGCGGCGTGCTGGACGCCATCGTCGGCGGCTGGCAGCTTTCCGGGTTGGCGCGCTGGACCAGCGGTTTCCCTGTCAGCATCGCCAACGGCGGCACCTGGCCGACGAACTGGCAACTGGGGGGAGCTGCCACGCAGATCGCGCCGGCTCACACGGGCGTGACGGAAAATGCCGATGGCTCGGTCAACCTCTTCCCAGATCCGCAGGGAGTGAGCGGAATCCAGGCGTTTCGTCACGACTTCCCGGGCGAGAGCGGGATGCGCAACACGCTGCGTGGGCCGGGCTATGCTGGGCTCGATGCGGGCTTGGATAAAACCTGGAAGATGCCCTACAACGAAGCGCACTCTGTTCAGTTCCGCTGGGAGGTATTCAACGTTCTCAACCTGACCCGTTTTGATGTGCAGAGCATCACCAACGCCATTGATCAGGGCAGCGCCTTCGGCAAGTTCAGCGGCCTGCTCACCAATCCGCGGGTAATGCAGTTCGCCTTGCGCTACGACTTCTGAGCGGCGGGCATAAGAGTTGGCTCTTCGGGGGCGGATCTTCCGCCCCCAATTCCTTGCTCGCGTGATAGCAGAGTGTGTGGCGCGGGCGCCACGCCCGCGAGATGGCAGGAAAGGATCACTCCCGAGTTGGAGCTGCCGCAGAGGTAATTGGTCGTGGTGAGGCTTGGCCTGGCTAACTTCCATTGACCCGCAACTCCTGCCTTACTGCAGCGGGGAATCGCTCATGCGGAAGCGGGTACGGAAGTGCTCGGACAGCAATTCGATGGCGGGCCGGTTGCCCTGCGGGTCCGCCTGCGCCAGGTACTTCATGGCCTGCACCAGCAGGCGTTGGCCTTCCACATAGCGCGGGTCGGATTTGCGGTCACGTTTACGGGTGACGGGACTGGGCCGGACGGGAATGGTAAATACTTTAGCCATGATAAGAATCAGTGCCTTAGGAGCTTGGCGCTCCTATTAGCTTGGATGCGCCAGACAATTTTTAGAGTATAGCCCGTGGATGCTCTGGCTCCAATTTATTTTGTGAGTACGTGGGTTAGCCGCGCCTGATATGGGAAATCGTTCATTTTGCGACAAAAACCACGCCGAACGAATGCTATCCCTGGGGCGAAACCACGGTGGTTTTGCCAGTGGTTTTCAGTTTGAATACGTCGTCTGGAATCTTGGGGTTGAGCTGGATGTTGGAGTACTTGGCCAGGCGGTAGTCCCCTTCCGGCGACAGCAGCTTCTGCTGCACGGAGACACCACGGGCAGGGTCAATCCAAAGCAAAATCTGCGAAAACGTGTTCCGGGTTCGTTGCGACTTGGGCACCAGTTCCAGCTTGTCTGTCTTTACGCCCTGCGCTTCTTCCGTTCCGAGGTAGCGCACGTCGAAAGATTTGAGCAGAGCGTGGCCGCTGCCGCCAAAGCCCAGCACCATGAAACTTTCCACATCAGCTTTGTTTTTGCCGGTGTTGTAAATCGTTTCCCGGTCAAGCGGGGACGGCTCGTACATGCGAACCTTGCTGTCGCTGAACAGCACGTATTTTTTCCCCGGCTCGGTAATCTGAGCCGCCATTTCAATTCCGCCCTTGGCACGCCGAAAGTAAAGTGTCCCCTTCTGCGTTTCGGTCTCGTCAACCACTTTCTGGTACTGGTCCCAGGTGAAATCCGCCTGCGTGGTTCTGAATTTTTCCGCCGTCTGGTCCATGCGGGTGAGGACAGAGTTTAACTGGTCCGCGGAATTGCCACCGGCCGGCGGCGCGGCTTGCGCCAGAGCCAGACCCGCCAGCAGGGCCAGCGAAGACACTCCGCACTTAAATGCTTGCTTCGTAGTCAATGACTATCTCCGCACACTCATGAACTACTGGGTACTAGGTACTGAGAACTATTTTTTCACCCAAACCTGATATACCGGCTGACCCGCGGCATCGAGCGTTTTCACGTAGCGGGAGATGCTGGCCTTGCCCGAAATGGGTGTAATGATGCGCAGCAACTCCGTGCGGATAGCAGCGTCGTTTTCGCCGGGAACAGCGGCTGCCGGCACCTGATATATGGGACCATCCTGTCCGTCGGGGATTACGACCACGGCGGTTGGATGCGGGCTGTGCTCGATCGGTTTGTCATTGAAGTTAATGAACAGCGGGGTGACGAAGATAAAGAGCAGGATGAGCGTCACCATGATGTCATAGTGAATGCTGCCCCGCTGATAATTCCAGAAGATATAGTCGCGGATGGTTCGCCAAATGGAAGACCCGGGCACACCCGGCACACCGGCCGGAGTCGTCTCCACTTGTTCCAGCTGCTCCAAGCTCTGTTCGCGTCCTTTCGCGATGGCCAAACACTCCTGATGCAACATAACAATTATCGTGCAAGCGACATAGTTCTGTCATGTCGGGACAAAGGCAGGAATCAGGAGTCAGGTGTTAGGAGTCAGCCGACGCTTGGCTTCAGGCCGCATTGCGGCTCAGATAGAAATGGACGGCGGGGGTGATGATCAGGCTGAGGACCATGGAAATGGTGATGCCGCCGATCACGGCGATGGCCAGCGGCTGCAGCATCTGCGAGCCCGAGCCCCAGGCCAGGGCCAGGGGCAACATGCCGGCCACGGTAGCCAGCGCTGTCATCAGAATGGGCCGCAGCCGGCGGCGGCCGGCCTGCACTACCGATTCCAGCGCGTCCATGCCCGCCTGGCGGAAATGCTGGTCGGCATCCAGCAGCAGAATGCCGTTCTTGGCCACAATGCCAACCACCATGATCAAACCCATGAAGGAGGAGATGTTGAATGTCGTGCCCGTGAGCAACAGCCCCACAAATACGCCGGAAGTAGAAAGCAGGGCTGAAGCAAGAATCGCCACAGGAGCCGAGAAACTGCGAAATTCAAAGAGCAGCACGATGAACACCAGCACGATGGCCAGGGCCAGCACCATGACCAGGTCGGCGAACGACTTCTGCTGCTCCTGATAAGTGCCGCCGTACTCCAGGCGGATGCTGGAGGGCAGGTGGAGGCCGGCCACGGTCTTCATCACGTCTTTCATGCCGCTGCCCAGATCGCGCCCTTCCAGGCGGGCGGTGATGGCTACATCGCGTTGCAGGTTTTCGCGGCGGATTTCGGTCTGGCCCGGCAGTTCGGTCAGTGCCGCCAAAGAGCCCAGGGTCGCGGTTTTGCCGCTGCTGCTCACCAGCAGCGTGTTCTTCATGGCCTCCAGAGAAGCCCGGTCGCCCGCGGGGAAGCGCACCCGGAGGGTGTAGGCGCGATCATTGACCACAACCGGCGTGGGTGATGGTTCTCCTTCCAGAACGGCAGCGGCGTCCGTGGCCACCTCCTGCGGTGTGAAGCCGGCCCGCGCCGCCACCGACGGGTCTACCTGGAACATGACTGCCGGCCCGCTGATGGTGTTGTCAATTCCGTTGAGCAGGTCTACAACCCCGGGGATTTTCTGGATGGCATCGGCCACCTTGGGCGCCCATTGCTGCAGCAGCGCCGCATTCGGCGAGTAAAGCTTGATCTGGATGGGCTCGGGCGCGCTGGTCAGGTCGCCAATCATGTCCTGCAGTGTCTGGATGAATTCGACGTCCAGGGCCGGCTCCTGTTGAGCAATCTCCGAGCGCGCCTGGGCAATTATCTCTTCAATGTCGCGGCTGCGATTAGGCTTCAGCTTTACGGAAATGTCGCCGGTGTTGGCTTCCGTTACCGCCGCCAGGCCAAGTTGCAGGCCGGTGCGGCGCGATGTGCTTTGCACTTCCGGAATGGCGCGCAGCATTTGCTCCACGTGGGTGATGACACGGTTCGTCTCCTGCAGGGAGCTGCCTGCCGGCATGATGTAGTCCAGCACGAAACCGCCTTCATCCATTTCCGGCAACAAGTCGGAGCCCAGCCCTTTGTAGCAGGCGTAGGAGGCCACGATCAGCACCAGGCTAAGGCCCAGCAGCCACAGGGGGCGGTCCAGCGCGCGGCGCAGCCAGCGCTCGTAAAACGAGACTATGCGGCCGAAGGTGCCACGCATGGTCGCTTCTTCGGCGGCCAGAAGCCGCTCGGCGCTGAAAGCGTCGCCTTCACCACTGGCGGATTCCCCTTCCCCCCGCCCGCGGATGAAGTACTGGCTTAGATTGGGGGTCCAGGTCAGGGCCAGCGCCAGAGACGTCAGCAGCGAAACCGCCACGGTGACTGCCAGCGCGCGGAAAAAGGTGCCGGTCACGCCGGTGATGGAAATCAAAGGCAGGAACACCACAATGGGGGTTATGGTGGAGCCCACCAGGGGCTTGGAAATTTCTTTCAGTGCGCTGCGGATGGCGGCCAGCCGGCCCTGGCCCGCGTCGCGGTGAAGAACAATGTTTTCCACCACCACAATGGCGTCGTCAATCACCAGGCCCACGGCTGCCGCCAAGCCGCCCAGGGTCATGAGATTGAAGCTCTGGCCCAGGATTTTCAGAACTATGAACGTCACCATCAGGGTGACGGGAATCACCAGGCCGGCCACTATCGAGGTGCCCCAGTCGCGCAGGAAGACCACCAGGATGATAGAGGCAAGGATGAGGCCCAGCAGGATGGCATCGCGCACGCTCTTGATGGAGGCGTCCACGATTTCCGACTGGTCGTAGAAGGGCTGGATATCAATGCCCTTGGGCAGTTCGCGGCGAATCTGCGCGATTTCGCCGTGCACTTCGTCGGCCACGCGTACGGTGTTGCTGTCGGGCTGGCGGTTGATGTTCAGCAGCACCGCCGGCTGCCCATTGGCGGTCACAATGGTGTAGAGGGGGCGGACGCTGGGCTCCACTCGTGCAACGTCGCCGATGCGGACGGGCACTCCCGCCGGCGTGTTCTTGACCACGATTTGCCCGATCTGGGCCGGGTCGCGCACCTGGCCGCTCACCAGTCCCAGGTAGAGCTGGTGGTTCTGCTCCAGCAGGCCCGGCGAATCAATCATATTGGTCTGCTGCACGGCATTCAGCAGGTCGTTCACCGTGATCTGCGCCGCCAGCAGCTTGGAGGGGTCGGGGATGATGTGGAACTCGGGCTCCTGCCCGCCCTGCACCACCACCGTGGAAACGCCGTCCAGGCGGTTAAGCCGCGGCTTCAGGTTGTAAGTGGCCATTTCCCACAGTTGCGTTTGTGGCACCGTGCGGGAAGTCAGGCTGTAGCCCATGATGGGGAAGCTGGCAAAGGTGAGCCGGTCAACGCGGACTTCTGCCGTGGGCGGCAGCTGCGCGCGCACGCGCGCCATGGCTGAATTCACCCGCTCCAGGGTCTGGAACATGTCAACGTTCCAGTTGAAGAACAGGTCCACTTCCGCTGAGCCGCGGCTGGTTATGGAAAGCACGCGCTGCAGGCCGAGCACGCTGTTCACCGCTTCTTCCACCGGCCGGGTGATGGTCACCGTCATCTGGTCAATAGGCATCACTCCGTTATCAATGCCGATCACGATGCGGGGAAAGTTGGTTTCCGGGAAAACCGCGATGGGTATGGTGAACGCCTCATAGACGCCCACCAGGGCCAGGGTCAGGATGAGAAAAATGATGGGTTTGGAAAAATATGCGAACCAGTAGCGCGAGCTTTCCGGCTCATGCTGCTTCTGCCTCGGTTCTATGTAGGAGTGGAGGCTCATGGGTTCGTTAGTAGCCAGTACCTAGTACCAGTACCCAGAACCTTGGCGCGTAAAACCGAAAAGCTGGGGGAGGGCGCCCGCACCACAAAAACGGAACCAGGTGACTAGTACTTGGTACTGGGAACTGCCTACTATTCCTTACTCTCCTTCACCGGCTGCGAAGGCGGCGCCTGCAACTGCACCCGCGTGTTGTCCGGCAGCCCATAAGCGCCGGCCGTCACCACCCGCTCACCCGCCTTCAACCCGGAAACAACCTGAATCTGGTTCTCCTGGCGCACGCCCGTTTTCACGTCACGCTGGTGGGCGCGGCCGTCATCGCCCACCACCATCACCGAGGTCGTGCCGTCAGGTTCGGTCAGCACCGCGGCGGCAGGTACGGTCAGAGCATCGGGGATGGTTTGGGCCAGCATGGAAATGCTTACGCTTGTCCCCGGCTTCAGTTCCTGGTGCGGGTTGCGAGCGTCTACCCACACCTCCACCGTGGTGCTATTGGGGTCGAGCGCCGGGCTGACCACGCTCACTTTCCCCAGAATCGGGTCCTCCAGGCCGGGAGCGCTCACGCTGGCCTTGTCTCCCACCTTGAGCAGCGCCGCCTCCGCCTGCGGGATGTGGGCCTTGGCGATGACGTGTGACAAATCCATGACGGTAAGCAGCGGCGTGCCTGCCGTCGCCATTTCCCCGGGATAGAGCGGCCGGTCAGTGACCACGCCGGAAATAGGGCTGCGAATCTCGGAATAGCTGAGCTGCGCCGCCGCCCCCTGGTATTTGCCCTTGGCCGCGGCCAGCTGGCCTTGCGCCGACTTGAGTTCCTGGGCTTTGGAGGTCTTCAGCAGCGAGTTCAAGTGCTGCTGCGCGATTTCGTAGTTGTTGCGCGCCTGGGTATACGTAACTGCTTCCGCGTCGAGTTCTTTGCGTGGCAGCGCCCCTTGCTTATACAGATCTTGCCGGGCGGCGTAGACCTTCTGCTCGGCTTCCAGGTTTTGCTTGGCTGCCTGGGCGTCCAGTTCCGCCTTCTTTACCTCTTCCGGAACACTGGCG
>DASSQB010000543.1:0-4255 GCA_035702725.1 Terriglobales bacterium
AATACTGGGATGGCGGTCGACATGTATGTGCACGCTCTCAATACGGGCGTGCAGCCGCCAGAACTCACCTTCACCCAGCCCGAATCCTTCCCCCCTCTGGAAGCGCTCGCGGGCAAGCGCAGCAAACCACTCGGCTCGTCCCGGTAATTTGGTCTAACAGGTTGTATAAACAATTGGGGCTAAAACCGGCAAATTGGCAGGGAAAATACTCCGCGGATCAATTCTCAACGGCAGGCGGGCAAATTAGCTTTTTGTGACCTGCTCGCTGGTCTTGTCGCTGGCACTGGCGGTGGTGGTGGCGGCTTTAGGTTCGTCGCGCAGACCTTCCTTAAGCGCCTTGATGCCCTCACCAATCCCTTTGCCCAATTCGGGAAGTTTCCTTGGACCGAAGACAAGCAGGGCGATGGCGAAGATCACCAGCAGGTGCATGGGTTGGAAAAGGCCTTCAAACATCTGTACCTCCGGGGAATCAGAACCGGGTAAATGCCTCAATACACGTTACAAGAGGCCCGAAAGCTAGTCAAATACGTGAATTTGGACGTTCCCACCGCCTGCAGCTCCGGGCCGATCTTACTGAAGTAACGCACAACACTCAATGATGCTCGCTTTCTGTGCATTCACTATGCAGTATGAGCACAAAGAGAGCCGCTAGAAATTCGGGTTTCTTAGCTGTTTGAGAATTATTCTCAAACTGAGATGAAAATCGAAGGCTCAAGGTGACGCTAAACGCTTTGTTTCCATGAGCCTCCGTTTGGCACAGGAAGTGCCACTTCGTGACGCGTGTTCGTGCGGTCGAACCTGGCCGCCGGGCACAAAAACCCTCTGGCTCGGCAACTAACGCCCGTGCCAACAGCGCAGGAGAGGCAGCATGGATCCCAACCGGTCATCCTGGAACCCGGAAAGCCAATCGAATACGCAAGTGCCGCGGCGGAGCGCAACCCCGGCCGCTGAGCCCCGCCGCAGCGAGCCTGCCGCCCCCGAGCGTGCCAGCCGGCGCATCGGCTACGGCTTGCCCTGCGCCAATTGCAAAACCTACTACGCCGCTGACCTGGCTGCTTGCCCTTATTGCGGCTGCCCCGAGCGCATTGCCTCAAGCGCCGCTCCTGTCCCAGCCACGGAACTAAAACAAGAATTGGAGAGTTTGCGGGCGGAAATCGAGCAGGCCCTGGGCGGTGAGCTCCAGGTGCCTGCCAATAACACGCCGCGGAGCCCGGAAGAGCGGGAGCGCTTCCTGAGGGAATACAAATCGCAACTCTACGCCAGCCACACCCAGATCAAACCCGCGGCCGCGTTTCGCTGCACACTGGAGCGCAACCATCGCCAGAGCCATGAGGCTGCGGCGATCTGCAAGACCTGTTACAACCAGGCGGCGGAGCGCATGGAACAGCTGGAAGCCGCGTTGTGCATGGACATTCGCGAAGCGGCTCAGCTCATTTATGAGGCCGTGTGGTCAGACCCCACGCCCTCCGATCCCAGCCGCACCTATCAGAATGCGGCCCAGGCAGTGCTCGGCGAACTTCGCCGTCGTGCCGGGCTGAGCATGCTGTTCAATGCCGTGCCCCCGTACACGCACTGAGGGGTTCTCGGCACACGAAGCACAAGGTCCCTTCGGCAGGCTCAGGGCAGGCTCTTCGACTCGCGCTCGGCTCACTGCGCTCGGCTCGTGCTCGCTCAGGATGACACTACGTGCTTATGGCTGTGTCTGCTGCGCGTAGATGGCGCGGGCATCAGAAAGCAGTTTCATCACGTGCTGTTTCTCCGCCGCCGATCTCCAGTCAGGATAGTTGCTCGCCGCTTGTGACAAGCGGTCAATCCAGGCAACAAAGTAAGCCGCGTCTTTGGCTGAGCGTGCCGGCTCCCCGCCCACGCTGATATAAATCGGGCTAGTGGTGGCATAAGGATATAAATCCAGCACGGGCAGTTCGGCTTTTTGATTCCACGCCCGCAACATACACCAACCACTCTTCGAAATGGGCACGGTGCCCTCCGCGTCAGCCGACTCGTGCTTTCCGGAGAGCGCAATTTCGCGCGCCACGTTCCCGTTGCAAAGTACCTGCAGGTGATCTATGGGCACAATGGAGCGCATCGCGGCTGTGAACCTCACCTGATTAGTTCCCACTGGCAGTTTCAATTCGCCGCCGATGGGCTCGTCTTCCATAGTGAAACGCAGCAGGGGGCCGTTGGTCGCGAAGGTGTGGCCCTGGCGCAGGGAATTGAGGAACTGACGAATGTTGGTTGGCCCGGCGGGTACCTGCACATAGACGCGGTTCAGTCCCACCGGCCCGCGCAGGGAGGCGAAGTTGGCCATCGCGTCGGTGCCCGCGCCTGTGGGGATGTGGAGGCCGCAGTTCAGCAGCTTGTACCACACTGCGGCGGTGGACTTGTGGTCGCTGAAGCCGAGAATCTCCATATAGTCCACCTTGCCCAAGGCCACATCCACCGGCAGTTCATCGGTAAGTGGCGCTGGACTGGCAGGATCGGGGAAGGTGTCAAAGGGGTGTACGTAGCCAACGAGCGCGCCCTGCGCGTGCGCCAGGTCGGCGATGTCGGCGTTGCTGGGATAAAGGCTCGCCACCGCCGTGTTGGGATATGCGGCGTAACCAGGAAGGAGAAAATTGTGCGTCAGGTTGAGCAGACCGAGGTGTCCCCAATAGCTGGTGTGAAATTCCTGGCTCTGCATCAGCAGCATGTCCGGCTTGGAAGCTGGGTCAGGTCCAACTCGGAAATAGCTGATATCGGGAATGCGTACTTCCTTGTTAACTACCAGGTCTTCAATGATGCCCAGGTTTTCAGCTTCGCCCTGCTGCACCAGGTGTGGCGGCGTATTGCGATAAGCGCCGGCGTAGTTCATGTGGACGTGCAGGTCGGCGCTCACCCAGCGGGAATTTTTTTGGGAGACGTTATGAATAACGTCTCTACTGAAAGAAATCGGACGGAGGTGAAACGTGATGCCGCCCAGTCCATCGCGCCCCATTGTGATGTCCTGCTTCTCTACTCGGTATTCGAATCCTTTCATTACTTCGACCGAGACCGAGCCGGCGGGAACTGCCAATGCACTGTGTCCCAAAGTGTGGAAGTAGTGCGCTTCGAAGGCCTGTCGTGCGGGGTCGTAACTGTCATCAGCGTGCATCCAGGCGTTGTCGGGGGCGTAAGCGCGGTGATCAGATGCGATGACGAAGACACGTGCGGGAGTAGGTTTACCGGCCTCGTTCAGCACGGTAATGCTCAGGCGGCCCATCGGCTTCAAATAATGCCGCTCCCTGATTTGAAGCTGCCGCGTCCTCCCGCCAAACGCATCTTGAATCCACAGCGAAGGGTTGCCGCCGCGGTTCGAAATAAAGGCAATATGCTGGCCATCAAGCGACCAGCGCGGCGCGGTGTTGTCGTATTCACCGTAGCTGAGAGGGAAGGCATCGCCGCCGGCGGCGGGAATCACCCACAGCTGGTTCCACTGCCGGCCAAGATAGGAGCTGTAAACCAGACGCGTGCCGTCGGGCGACCAGTCCGGGCGTGCCTTCCAGGTAGTCTCCTCGTTATAGATTTCACGCGCTTCCGCTCCGGGTTGCGCTTTCATGCGCCAGAAGCCGCCGGAGCCGTAGATGTGGCCGCGATTGGAGACGAACGCCAGTTCGCTGCCGTCAGGTGACCAGGTTGGGCTGATCTCGGTATCGAACGGGCTGTAGTAGTAGCGGGGCAGGGAACTGCGGGTTTCGCCGGTCAGGCGTTGCACGTTGCTGAGTGTTCCGTTGCTGAAATCGCCGGCAAAAATATGGAAGCGGCCGTTGTAGGCGGTGCTGACAAATGCGATGCGCTTGCCGTCAGGCGAGAAGCGCGGCTCCACGTTGACGTTGCCGCCCGACGTCAGTTGCTTCGATTGCCCGCTCTGCAGATCGAGCGCGTGCAACTCGATGGCATCTTTGTAGTAGGTGGCGTATACAATCCAGCGCCCATCATGGGACCAGTCCGGCTGGTAATCGTATCCTGGTCCGGCAGTCAGCTGCACTGCCGTTCCCGAGTCCAGCCGCTGCCGCCACAGCGAGCCCGCCATGGAATAGACAACTTCCTTTGAATCTGGTGACCAGGCCACCGAACTCGGGCCGGTGGTGAGCTGCGGCAGATACATCTCGCGGTAATAGTAGGGATGCGGCAGGGCGATCTGCTTGAGCACAGGCTGGCGGTCGGCCAAAGCGGAGCCGGCCAGCGCCAGGGTTAACAGGATTAAGGTTCGGGTTCGCAAGTTAGCTCCTGAATCGCA
>DASSQB010000544.1:0-3598 GCA_035702725.1 Terriglobales bacterium
CAAGGTGGAGGAACTTCTCGGCGAGCAGCGTAAGGCCCGCGAAGTAGGCGACGTGGGCGCCATCGAGAAGCATGGGGTGGACACGGGCCGTTTCGCCCTCAATCCCTTCAACGGCGAGCGCCAGCCCATCTGGGTGGCCAATTACATCGTGATGGAGTACGGAACGGGCGCCATCATGTCGGTGCCGGCGCACGATGACCGCGATTACGAGTTCGCCAAAAAGTACGGACTGAATATCCGCGTGGTCATACTGCCGCGAAGGGAAGAGGAGCCGCCCGCCGCGGGTGAAGAAGAAGAACCGGTGCTGCCCTTTACCGCCACCGACAGCCTGCTCATCAATTCCGGTCCGTTCAATGGGCTCTCCTGCGCCGAGGCCATCAAGAAGATGGCAGAGCACGCCGAGAAGCACGGCTTCGGCAAGGCCACGGTAACGTATCGGCTGAAAGACTGGGGCATCTCGCGGCAGCGCTACTGGGGTACGCCCATCCCCATGCTGTATTGCGACAAGTGCGGCATTGTTCCCGTACCGGAAAAAGACTTGCCGGTGCTCTTGCCAGAGAATGTGGAGATCACGCTGACCGGAGGCTCACCGCTGGGCAGGTTGCCGGAGTTCGTCAACACCACCTGCCCGAAGTGCGGCGGTAAGGCGCGGCGCGAGACGGATACCATGGACACCTTCGTGGATTCGTCCTGGTACTTCTATCGCTACACCGACGCGCGCAACGACCGCGAACCCTTCAGCAGCCGGGAAGCCAACTACTGGTTTCCCATTGACCAGTACATCGGCGGGGTGGAGCACGCCATCCTGCACCTGATTTATTCGCGCTTCTGGACCAAGTTCATGCGCGACCTGGGCATGATCAAAAATTCCGAGCCGGCGCTGCGCCTTTTCACCCAGGGCATGGTGATCAAAGGCGGCGCCAAGATGTCGAAAAGCCTGGGCAACGTGGTGACACCTGACGAGATGGTGGCGCGCTACGGCGCTGACAGCGCCCGCATGTATAGCCTGTTTGCGGCTCCGCCCGACCGCGACCTGGACTGGCAGGACGCCGGCGTGGAGGGAATTTACCGGTTCCTGGGGCGGGTGTACCGGTTTGTGAGCCGCCATGCCGCCGTGGCACGGCCCGTGGGGGCGGACGTTACGCGCAGGCATGTAGAGACCGAACTTGTTCCGTCTCAGCTCCCGCCGCAGGCGCGCGCCCTGCAGCGTAAGCTGCACCAGACCATCAAGCGCGTGAGCACCGATTTTCAGGGACGCTGGCACTTCAACACTTCCATCGCGGCCGTCATGGAACTGGTGAACCAGCTCTACGCAACGGAGGAGAAAGGCAACGGCGTTCCTGATGCGCTTCTGGCGCGGGTGCAACGCGACATGGTGCTCCTGCTGGCGCCCTTTGCGCCTTACCTGGCACACGAGCTCTGGGAGATGCTGGGCGAGCGCGAGAACCTGCTGCACGCGGCCTGGCCCAAGTACGACCCGGCGCTGGCCAAGGAAGAAGAGATCGAGATTCCGGTGCAGGTGAACGGCAAGCTGCGCGGCCGCATTATTGTGCCGGCGGATGCTTCCGAGGAAGAGATGCGCACGCGCGCATTGGCGGAAGAGAAGGTTCAGGCTTTCATCACCGGCAAGCAGGTGGTGAAGGTGATCATCGTGCCGGCTAAGCTGGTGAACATCGTGGTGCGCTGACACCTGTCTACGGTGTTCCAGCCGGGGAACATGAGGCGCGCTCTCAGATTTCCAGTTTCGACGCTCAGGTTTCACAGCTTTCAATGTGTCGAAGTGTCCGGGAAAAAATCGGTACAACCGCTGTGCCCCAACGTAAAACCTTAAAACCTCCGAAACCTTGAAACTTTGCGGTTGCGCTATCCTAGTGCGTTCATGCAGGCTCGCGCATCAATCCGGCAAGGTTTCATGGCCATCCGCCAGCAGCCCGCTTTGCCGCTGGCGGAGATCGCCTGGCGCTGGTGCTTCGCTGCCGCCGCGGGGCTGCTCGCGGCGGTGGCGCTGCTGGAATATCTGAATTCCATTCCTGTTTCCTGGGGCGAGCGCCTGCTGCTGGAAAGTGAACAGCCGTTGCTGGCGCTGGCGGCCCTGGCGCATGCCCTGCGGGGCAGCGCTTCCCGGTTGGCAGCCGGCGCCATCCTGGCGGGAACCGCGATCGCAATTGTGTGGATGCTGTTTTCGGCGCTGGGACGTTTGGTGACGCTGCAGGCGTTGCTGCCGCAAGCGCGCTGGGCATATCGGCCGCTGCTGGGGCTGAGCTTCTTGCGCTCGGGACTATTCCTGGCGGGGTTTCTGGCTGGTTTAGGGGCGCTGATCCTTGCCGGTTTTGCCGGGCCGGCAGGCGATGCCGCGCCCAGCGTGGTCCTGGCCGCAGTGCTTGTTGCCGGCATATGGCTCGTGTGGACGTTGCTCAACTGGCTGCTGTCAGTCGCGGCTATTTTCATTGTGCGCGATCAGCAGGACACCTTCGGGTCGGTAGCCGCGGCCGTGGATTTGGTTCGCAGCAAATTCGGCGAATTTGTGCTGACCAGCCTGCCCTTTGTGCTGCTGCACTACGTGGCGTTGGCGGCCGCGATCGCTTCCGGCGCGCTAGTTTTCGACGTCATGACGCGCATCTCGCCCGAAGCTGGCTGGGCGCTCGTCGCCATTGCCGCGGGCTACTTCGCCTATGCCGATTTTCTCTATATCACGCGACTGGCGGCGTATGTGGGATTAGCGGAGCCGGGTGGAGAAGTTGCGCTGCTGCCAATTTCTGAAAACCCAGTCCCGGAGCTAACGATGCCAGCATCACAGCCTGAATCGCTGGAGCTAAAGCCCGATTCAATTTAGCCCCCACTGTCAAGCAGCGCCCAATAAGGATCGCGGGCGGGGGCGCCCGCGTCACAAAGGAAATAGCTCCTTGCAACAGCACTCAGGATTACAGCACAAAGTCAGTTACGCAGGATTATTGTGAGCCGGTACCGCCCGCCGAGACGGCCGAGGCGGGGATGGACAGAGCCTGATCGAGGCGCAGCTTCATGCCCGACTGGGCGGGAACATCCACGTCCTTGCCCTGGGTAGCCAGAACGTAGCCGCCGCCGGCAATGGCGCCGATGGCCAATCCTTTTAGAGCGCTGCCGAAAATCAAACCAGCCACGGTGCCCAGTCCGGCGCCAATGCCCACATCCTTAGCCACGGTCTTGCCTCCCGTGCTGGAGGTGACTTCGCCCTCACTGCCCGCTTTCTTATCGTGAACCGAAAGAAGCGTGGCCTCCACCGGGAAAGAGCGGTGGCTGGGCAGAGTAATGTCCTTGAAGCGGAACGCCAGTCGCCCTTTACCGCGTACTGTGGGCAGAGTCTTGCCTTGTTCTGATTCCGTAACCTCACCGTTGATGACGGTGCCGGCGGGAATGGCCACCTCGCCGTTAGCCGCGTGTACGGGCTGGGCGACGACGGCGGTGAAGGTGTCGCCGGTATTGGCGGTCTTGCTGGAGAGGGCATCCTGCAAGGTGGCGTCAATTTCCGTGCCCGCCGGCACGCTAAGCTGGACGTCGGCCGCTGGCTTGACGATGGCAGCAGCCGGGGCTGCAGGACGTCTCTGCAGCTGCGGTGTGG
>DASSQB010000545.1:0-10504 GCA_035702725.1 Terriglobales bacterium
GAAGGAAGCCCAGGCGGCGGGCGTTCTCGACCGCGTTCTGATTCTGGAAGAAGGCGTGACGAAGTTCTTTTAATTGACGATTTACGATTGAATGATTGACGACTGCTGGGCGAACCGCCGCTGGTAAATCGTAAATCCGCAATGGTCAATTCCTCAATACGCCAGCAAGACTCGCAAGTCCCGCAGATTGTTCCCTGTCGGCCCCGTCACAATCGCATCTCCCAGCGCCTCAAAAAACGGGAACGCATCGAACCTCGCCAGGGCCGCCGCCGCATCCCTTCCTTTCGCCCCTGCCCCCGCCACGGTGGCGCCATCTGCCACGGCTCCCGTCGCCGGGCTGTTGCCGTCAATACCGTCGGTGCCTGCGCTCAGGATGGTGATGTTCTCGCCGGCGATTTTCTGCGCGCAATAAAGCGCGAACTGCTGGTTGCGCCCGCCCTGGCCGCCATTCTGGACACGCACCGTCACTTCTCCCCCGGAAATCAGGCACACACGGGAAACGCCCTGGCGTAACTCGCGCAAACGGCCCAACAGATAGTCAGCAGCCGCGGCGTAGTCCCAGTCATCACAGCTGTTGTCAATGGTGACCGCAAAACCGGTTTGCGCCGCTGCAGACGCCGCCGCCTGCCTCACTTCCGCGTTGGAGAGTACCGTCCACCAGCGGGAGCGGGCAAAGGCCTCATCGCCCGCCTTTGGAGTCTCCTCCAGCCGCCGCTCGGCGAACAGCCGCCGCACCGGTTCCGGCAGCCGTGGCAGCAACTCATATTTCTCGGCCAGGCGATAGCAACCCTCTACGGTGGAAGAATCAGGCATGGTCGGTCCGGAGGCGAGCGCATCCGGAGCGTCATCGGGAACGTCAGAAACCAGGACGGAAACCTGCTGCGCCGGCGCCGCCGCCCGAGCCAGCCGCCCGCCTTTCACCGCCGACAGGTGCTTGCGGATAGCGTTGATTTCCACGATGGTTGCGCCACTGAGTACGAGCCCCTGGTACGTGGCCATCAGGTCGTCCAACGAGATGTTGTCATTGATCGGCTTCTCCAGCAGCGCCGAGCCGCCGCCGCTTACCAGAAAAATCACCAGCGCTGCCGGCCCTTGCTGTTTCAGCGCCCGCACCACCGCTTCCGCCGCCCGCCACGACTCGCTGTTGGGCACCGGGTGTCCGCCGTGGAAGTACTGCACTCCCAGGCGGTGCTCTTCCGCCTCTGTTGCCCCCACGGCAATTCCGGTCAGCCGCGAACCCAGCTGCGCGTGCAGGCAATCCATCAAGGTGTACGCGGCCTTGCCGATGGCAACCGCAAACACCCGCCGCTCCCCGCTTAGGTCGTAAAGGTCATCCCCGATGCGCAGCACGCTGCGATCGAGTTGCACATGCCGGCGAAACGCTTTTTCAATGCTGGCCTCGCGCAAAGCGAAGAGGAAAATGTCGCGCGCGGTCTGCCGCATCTGCTGCGCCTGAGCGTGATCAGGTTGCCGCGCGCCGCTTTCAGCTGGTGGGGGCATGCGCGGATTATATCCAGAGGCAGGAGCCGGGAGTCAGCAACTCCTGGGCGAGCACAGGCGCCCTCGCCGGCCGCAAACTCTGACCCCTGACTACTGACTCCTGCCTACTTGTTCTTTCACCCACTCTTCAATCGCCCTTCGCAATTCTGCCAGCCGACCGGCAAAGAAATGGTCCGCTCCTTCAATAATCACCAGGCGCTTGGGTTCGGGAAGCGTGGCTACCAACTGCTCCAGCGCGGCCCGCGGCGCAAACTGGTCACGCGCCCCGCTCACAAACAGCTTGGGCCGGGTACAGCTCTCGAGAAAACTGAAGTCGTAAGCCCGGTCGTCCACCGGCGCCACCGGCGTGCCCAGCGCGATCATGGCCGCCACGTCCGGATCCGGACATGCAGCCCGCAGTCCTACCGCGGTGCCAAAGGAAAATCCCGCAAAGATGATGGGCAAATGGAACCGTTCGCGCAGCCACTGCAGCCCCGTGCGCACGTCTTCTACTTCGCCCCTGCCCTCGTCGTGTTCCCCCTGGCTCAGGCCCGCACCACGGAAATTAAAGCGCAGCACCGGGAAGCCGAAGCCGTTCAGCACCTTCATGGTGTGGAACACAACTTTGTTGTGCATGGTGCCGCCGAACATAGGATGGGGATGACACACCAGCGCCGCGTGCGTGGCAGTTCGTGCTCCCTCGTTGAGCAGCGCTTCCAGTTGCCCGGCCGGACCCTGCAGAAACAGCGATCGTATTTGCAGCTCAGCCATGGAATTCAATCATTGAATCATCTAGTCACTGAATCATTACCGCCTTTCAAACTCGCTGTTTAATGTCTGCATGACTAAACCTCTCAATGCCTGAATATACGTTATCCTGCTTCCGCCATGGACTTGCTCTCCTTCACCCGCCGGCTGGTGGACATCGAATCCATCACCGGCAACGAAACCCACGTCGGCGAATTCCTTCTCGCCGAACTGAACCGGCTCGGTTACCGCGCTGAAAAGATGCCGGTGGAAGGCGACCGCTTCAACGTCTGGGCGGCCGGCAAGCAAGAGCCGCGCCCGCGAATCGTCTTCTCCACCCATATGGATACCGTCCCTCCCTTCATTCCCTCGAAGGAGGACAGCGAGCGCATCTGGGGCCGCGGCTCCTGCGACGCCAAGGGCATCATTGCCGCGCAAATCGCCGCCGCCGAGCACCTGCGCCGTGAGGGCATCCACGTCGGCCTGCTTTTTCTGGTAGGAGAGGAAAAGGACAGCCAGGGCGCGCAGGTTGCCAATCAGCAGCCGCGCGGTTCTCGTTTTCTGATCAACGGCGAGCCCACGGAAAACCACCTTGGCCTTGCCTCCAAGGGCACCCTGCGGGTCGAGCTCACCGCACGCGGCCGCATGGCGCACTCCGCCTACCCCGAACTGGGCGAATCCGCCATTGACAAGCTGCTGGTCGCCCTCACGCGGCTGCGTGTCCTGCCCCTGCCCACCGACCCGCAAGTCGGTCCCTGCACGCTCAATATCGGCATGATCGAAGGCGGGCGCGCTCCCAACGTGATTCCTGACTTCGCCCGCGCCCACCTGCTCTATCGCTTGATTGCTCCCGCCGACGACCTGCGCCGCAAGATACTGGCCGCCGTGGGCGACCTGGCCGAAGTCAACTTCGTGCTCGAAATTCCCTTCATGCGCCTGCGCACCCTCGACGGCCTGCCTACCATGATTGCCGCCTTCACAACTGACATCCCCGCACTTACCCGCTGGGGCGAGCCCTTGCTCGTGGGCCCCGGCTCCATCCACGTGGCACACACCGAGCACGAGCACATTGAAAAGGCGCAACTCACGGCCGCTGTGGACCTCTACTGCGCGATTGCAAAGCAGCTCTCGAGTGAGCTCACTAGCTGACTGGCTAACTGGCTAACTAGCCCGATGCTTAAGCCAGTTAACTGGCCAGCCACACAGCTAATCGGCCAGGCAGCAACCTGCGTCGGCCCCCGCCGCGTTAGACTAAATGCTTATGAACACACAGACCGCCAACTCCCTGGCCCGCGCCTCCTCGGCTTACCTGCGCTCCGCCATGCACCAGCCTATCCGCTGGCATCAATGGGGGCCGGAAGCCTTCGCCCTGGCGCAAAAAGAGGACAAGCCCATCCTGCTCGATATCGGCGCCGTGTGGTGCCACTGGTGTCATGTGATGGATCGCGAATCCTACGACAATGCCGAGGTGGCCGCCATCATCAACGAGCACTTCATCGCCATCAAGGTGGACCGGGACGAGCGCCCCGACGTGGACAGCCGCTACCAGACCGCCGTCTCTGCCATCAGCGGTCAGGGCGGCTGGCCGCTCACCGCCTTTCTCACCGCCAGCGGCAAGCCTTTTTACGGCGGCACCTACTTCCCGCCCGATGACCAGTGGGGCCGACCCGGCTTCAAACGCGTGCTGCTGGCCATCGCCGGCGCCTATCGCGAAAAGCGTGCCGATGTGACCGAGCAGGCCAGCATGGTGGGCAACCTGCTGGCACAATCGGAAGCCTTCGCCTCCCCCCTCGCGGAATTTTCTCCCCGCGTCATTGACGGCATCGTGGCCGCCGCCGTCAAAATGTTCGATCCCCAGCACGGCGGCTTCGGCAACGCTCCCAAGTTTCCTCATCCCTCCGTTATTGACCTGCTCATTGAGCGCTACGCCCGCACCGGCAACGACGAGCTGAAAAATATTTTTGTGACCACCCTGGAGCACATGGCCCGCGGCGGCGTTTATGACCAGCTTGCCGGCGGCTTCCATCGCTATTCCGTGGACGAGCGCTGGATAGTTCCCCACTTCGAGAAAATGTCGTATGACAATTCCGAACTGCTGAAGAACTACGTCCATGCCGCTCAGGTCACCGGTAACCCCTTCTTCGCCCACGTTGCCCGCGACATCATCCGCTGGATGGATGAATGGCTCAGCGATCGCAAGCACGCCGGTTTCTACGCTTCCCAGGACGCCGACTACTCGATGGATGATGACGGCGACTATTTCACCTGGACGGTCGACGAAGCTGCCGCCGTGCTAAGCGAGGACGAACTCAAGGCCGCGCAACTCCATTACGACCTTAACGAAGTCGGCGAGATGCACCACAATCCCGCCAAGAACGTGCTCTACGTCCGCGCTCCTATCGAGCAGATCGCGGTCCGCCTGGGCATGCCGCCCGACCGCGTGGAAACTCTGCTGGCCTCCGCCCGGGAAAAGCTATATGCCGCTCGCCTCGGCCGTCCCACGCCCTTTGTGGACAAGACGGTATACGTAAGCTGGAACGCACTCTGCATCTCCGCTTACCTTGAGGCCGCGCGCGTCCTGCAACTGGACGACGCCCGCCGCTTCGCGCTGCGTTCCCTCGATCGTATCCTCGCCGAAGGCTGGAATGACGACGGCGGCTTGCAGCATGTGATCGCCTACTCCGAGGCGGGCGCCGAAAACCCGCATGTTCCCGGCCTGCTCGATGATTACGCATTTACGGCGCTGGCGTGCCTGGATGCCTACGAAGCCACCGCCGACCTCAGCTACTTCCACTTTGCCCAGCGCATTGCCGACCGCATGATCTCGCGCTTTTTCGACGAGGCTGCGGGGGGATTTTTCGACGCCGAGAACGGCGGTACACAGGATGCTCTGGGCGTGCTGGCCACGCGCCGCAAACCTTTTCAGGATTCGCCAACTCCTTCCGGCAATTCCGCCGCCATCATGGCGCTATTGCGCCTGCACGCCTACACCAACGATGACGCATATCGCGCAAAGGCGGAGCGCACCTTGCGCGTCTTCGCTGGCGTGGCGGAGCAGTTCGGAATGTTTGCCGCCACCTACGCCATTGCCGCAGTTATGTTTTCCGAGCCGCACACGCAAGTTGTTGTGATTGGCAGCGGCCAGGAGGCCGACCGCCTCTATCGTGCCGCCATCGCCACCTTTTCTTTCAACCAGGTGGCGCTCCAATTTCGTGACAGTGAAGTAACCTCGCAGAATCTCCCTCCTGCTCTGGCGGAGACTCTGCCCGCCCTGCCGCGGCCGCAGGCAGCCGCGGCCGTGATTTGCAGTGGATTCCGGTGTCAGCCTCCCGTCACCGATGCGCAACAACTGACCGAGCTCTTGCGGGGCGCTCGGGGCTGAATTTTCCGCTGCCAACCGAAAGGCCCGTGTCGGCATCCAGTAATCCAGACAAAAAGAAAAGGCTGCCGCGATGCACGCCAGCAGCCATCCTCGATAAGAATGAGGTTACGGCAACGTTACTAAGGTTATCTGGTCACCAAACTGATTGTTTGCAATTCTTTGTTCCTGTTTCGCGGCTACTTCGCACACGAGCGAGAGCCGGGTTTGCAGGGGATTGGATTGCCGTCCGCCATCGCGGCCGGAACGACAGTGGAACCAAATAACGCCACTACGCTCAGCAAAAGCACCAAAATGCGCAGAGCGTTTCTCATGTAACCTCCTTTCCCTGTACGCGCCAACGTACAGGGAAAGGATTATACCCACCCTTGCAAGTCCCTTCTTACCTATCTCTTAGGAGTTTCCGGGTGGGCCTGACACCTACATCTCAAGTGTCCGCAAATCAGACCCTTAGGGTGACAATTTCAAGTATGCAGCTTTAGCGCTGAGGCGGTCGCAATTTGAGATTTTGGAACAAACTGGGTCGGAAAAACCCGGAGCGAGCTACACCTTTTAGGAAACGCGGTGGCCGGCTGCTGCAATTGCTGCTCCCATCAGGGCCGGAGGTCCGCTGGGTTGCGAATTCTTCTCGCTCGCCGCTTCTGGTCCGGTTGCTGCCACGGTGTGCTCCTCAGCTTTCGGCGCCGCGCCTGCTTTCGAGAAAGCCCGATCCACCATGGCATCAAACATGGGCATCAGCGATTGCGGTGTCACAGGATGTGCCAGTTCGCCCAGGCTCAAATCCCAGCGCTGTGGCTGCAACAACACTGCGGTTGACTCCGGTTTTGGCGCCGGCGCAATAGTGTACACAAGCCAGATCACAACGGCGGCATTGTACGCGCTCATGTTGAGGACGTTCAACGTGGTATGGCCAATCACACTCGCAAACTGCAGTCCTAGCAAAACAAATTCCACGACCGCAAAAATTCCAAACCCGAGAGCAATCCCGAAGCTGCGGTGGCGCCACGAGCTTCCCAGATACCGCGAGAACATCAATAAAAACAACACCAGGCCACACTGCATCACGCGCACGCTGCGTTCCAGGCTGAGCAGTCCCAACTCAACCGACCCCAGCCCTGTGTTTGTGCTTCCCATCGCCGCCATGATGGCTATTAACATCACCACCAGCGCCGCCCAGCGGAACAGCATCGAGGAAAAATCTCGCAGCGCGTGGAACGGCCGCAGCACATCGCTGAAGACTTCGTGAATCACCTTGAAACCCAGTACCGCACCGATCATCGCGCCAACCCAGTAAAGGTAGTAGTAAACATCAGGGTGCTTCTCGTTCATGAACAAAACCACGAACAACATCACCTCGGACACGATATAGGCAAAAAAAGAGGGATAGGTGCGCAGCAACTTTCGCCGCCACATCGCTACGGCCAGCGCCGCCTGCATCACCGGGTGGGCGATCCACAGCGGGTAATAAGCGGAATCGAGTATCTGGCTCATGGCCTCTGCGTTTGTGTTTCTGCCACCGGGGTAATTGCACTAATTTTGCACATTTCCACCGCGTTTTCCACAGTCTTAAAGCAGCACCTTATGCCACCGCGCCCTTAAGGTCAATGTACTCTGGTAACTAGGCGGGGAGTTCTCAACTGCACCAATACTTAGGCAGTAAGTTGTTGCAGGGTGGGTGTTTACAAGGTAGGAACCTTAGCCGATACCCCAAAAGTAACCAGCCCGGGGTCACCAATTTAGATTTCGGGCGCGGAGTGGATATAGGCCCTCATCAGGCGTACTTCGTCGTCTTTCTCGCTCAAATCGCGCAATAGCATGTCGCGCAGCGAGACAAATCCCAGCAGTTGCCCGCCTTCGCAGACCGGCAAATGCCGGAAACCATGCTCCCGCATCAGCCGCAGACAATGTTCCAGATCATCGTTGCGGCTCACCGAAAGCGGCTGCGGCGTCATTACGTCCCCCACCTTCGTCGTCTGCGGGTTGCGCCCTTCGACCACGATCCGCCGCATCAGGTCGCGTTCGGAGAACACGCCAGCCAGTTTGCCCTCGCGCAGCACGGGCACGGCGCCAATATTGCGTTCCACCATGGCGCGTGCGACCTGCATCACGCTGTCGTTCACATCCGCAAGGCACATTTCCTGCTCTTTCACGAGGTCATAAATCGAGCACATTTTGCACCTCCCCACGGGTGCTACCCCAAATTCGACCCTGTTTGCGGCAGAGTATATGCCGAATCCACAGAGGGTGGAAGGAGGCACTCAGGTTGCCTGGAAAGTGGCGGGGAGCCAGACGTTGGTAGCTGATAGTTCGTGGTTGACGGGTGGAACTCAAGGAGTGGCAGTTACTGATTGCGGCCTGCTTTTACCAGCTAGTTACTACATCAGCTACTTGATAAATAACACATACCCTCTTGCCCACAGGGCGGTCGGGATGGTGCCTCGGGGACGGGCAGTCAGGATCAGGTCGAAGTCATTGCTGGACTGCAGCTTATCCACCACACTCTCGCCCACGCTCGGCGCCACCAGTGCCAGGTACGTAAGGAAGCGGTATACATCCGGCCCGCCCTGGTATCCCGGGGCCACGAAGGAAAGTTGGCTGTTCTCCCCGGCAAAGTGCCACACCAGCGACGCCGTCAGAGACACTGCACGCTCGTAGGCCTCCTCCGCCACCACTCCCGGCGAGGGGTTGTCGAACACAATCCGCAGCTTGCGCTCGTCCTCGCGCGTGAATTCCCGCACCAGCAGCGACCCCGCCTTGGCGCTCGCTTTCCAGTCCACGTGCCGCGCCGGATCTTCCGGCGCATAGTCCCGGATTCGGTACAAATCGTAGCCACGTCCTCGCAGGAAGGCTTCAAATTCGCCCGTGATCAGCGGCAGCACTTCAAAGAACTCATCTGTTGGCTCGATGGTGGGGAACACCACCACCTGCCGGGCCAAGATCACGCGCCGCGTCTTGCGCAAGAAAGAAAAGGGGAATTGTGTGCGCAGTCCAAAACTCTCCTGCTGCACCAGTCCACGGCGGCGAAAGCACAATTCGACGTCCGCGGTCAGCGCGCTCTTTGCCGGAATGTAAGGAAAATAAACGGCGCCCGCCAGCAGCTCTTGCTCCTCTCGCTCCTCTTCCCGCCGCAGGACTCGATCCGGCAGATGAAACCATTGCTCCGCCGAAGGACGGTTGAAGGGGAACCCAAATGTCGCCGCCTGCCACTGCCAATGTTTGCCTTTCTTTTTCCGCCGTGGCGGCACTACGCTTACCGAAAATGAGGGCAGCAGCCGCTGCCGGTTGTGCAGCACCAGCCGCGCAAGCAGGCGTTGCCCGGCAAATACATGGTCGGGTGTGTGCACATCCAGTTCCAGCGCCCTCAATACCAGCGCCGACGACACCCCCGAAACCAGGATCGCCGCCAGCATGGCGGCCACTACTATCCACAGAAGATTGTTGCCCGTGTTCAGCCCGGCCAGGGCCAGCACCAGCGTCAGCCCGATGTAAATCAGTCCCGCGCGCGTCACTTCGTAATCGAAGGCGTCCCGCACTTGGCCGGCAGCCACGCGCCGCGCCAGGTAGGGCACCGTGGTCAGGCCCACCAGCCCCGCCAGCAGCAGAGCCGCTGTGGCAAACACCGCCGTGGCTGTTACATTGCCGTCTTCCCGCGCCAGCGTGGAAGCCAGCGCCGCGGCAAACGCCAACCCCAGCCCCAGCAGCGCCAGGAGGAACCGCACCCATACCTCGGGCAGACCCAGATGCAGCATGGCTGCCAGGCTGCGCTCTTTGCGGGTTGGAGGGATTTCAGGCACGAGTCTTCAGGTGGAGAGTAGCACGGCTGTAAACTGGCGGCGCCGGGATCCTGCTTAGCTGTTGCAAGATCGCCTGGCCCCGCCCGGACCTGCGTGGTCACTGCTGCGCATGAAAGATTCGCCGCATCCAGCCTGCCGCCCGCGCCTGCGCCTCATCTGCCTTGCGCGCCACACTGGGAAAGCGCTGCCGAAGCCGCTGCAGCAGCTTGTGCGCCCACACATACTCGCTGGAGAGAATTATCAGCCCAATCAGGAGAAACAGGATCCCCTGCAGAACCGGCAGGAACAGCCCCGCAATACCCAGCAGGACAAATCCCCACCCCACCAACAACACGGCCAGGCGTTTGGCTGCTGCCCGCATGGGCCCATGCTACAGGATCACCGCAGCAGCGTCTGTGACCGCCCCGCCCGCCAAACCACTGCAATAATAATCAGCGCCACGATCGCACCGAGCAGAATGTCCACGTCGCCCACCCAGCGCACCAGGCTATGCCACTGCCGTCCAAACAGATAGCCGGCGCCCGCCACCACCGTCACCCAAGCGGCCGCCCCAAGAAAATTGAACAGTGCGAACTTCTTCCAGTGCATGCGCAGCACGCCGGCCAGCGGGCCTGTAATAATGCGCATGCCGAATATGAAGCGGGCGAAGAAAACCGTCACCGGCCCATGTTTCTCGAACAGACGCTCGCCCTGTGCGATCTGGGCGGGAGAAATATGGAAGAGCTGCCGGTACCGATTGAGCAATGGGCGCCCGCCGTAGCAGCCGATGGCATAGCCCAGGTTGTCGCCGAAAGTGGCCGCCGCCACTCCCACGGCAATCACCCAGGGCAGCCGGAAGTGGTGCTGGGAAAAGGTAAGGAATCCCGCCAGCAGCAGCACCGTCTCCCCGGGCACTGGCACGCCCGCATTCTCCAGCAGCAGCACCACCGCCACGGTCCAATAGCCGTGCCGCCCGAAATAGCCTTCCAGCAGTTGCAGGATGTGCGCGTTCATGCCGTGCCGCTATAGCTTCTCACATGGCAGCAGGCGCGGAATGCCCTCGTCGAACGCGATATAATCCCGCCGCCCATGTCCAAGCTGCTGCTCCTCCTCTGCTTCGCCCTCT
>DASSQB010000546.1:0-2119 GCA_035702725.1 Terriglobales bacterium
AAGGTCCTGATCCTAGGCGGAATGGAGCCTTCTTCGGGGGCGACTACCGCCTCCACCGAGATAATTGATCTGTCTGTGGCCAGCCCAGCTTGGAAGTACTCGGCCCCGATGTCGCAGGCGCGGGTGGAGATGAATGCCGTACTGTTGCCCTCCGGCAAGGTACTGGCCCTAGGAGGCTCATCGGTCAATGAGAACGGAGCCACGGCCAGTCTCAAAGCTGACCTGTTTGACCCGCAGACGCAAACCATGTCCTCAGCCGGGACCGAAGTCTACGCCCGCCTCTATCACTCCATCGCATTGCTGCTTCCAGATGCCACTGTCTTCGTAGCCGGCAGCAACCCCCCTAATGTCCCCTACGAGCCCCATATGGAGATCTACCAGCCGGCTTACCTCTTCACTACCAACTCCAACGGCGGAACCATTCTGGCGCCACGTCCTACGATTAGCAGCGCGCCTGCCGCGGTTACTTATGGCCAATCGTTTCAGGTGCAAACTTCTGACGCTGCCAGCATCGCCTCTGTGGCAGTGTTGCGGGCCGCTGCTGTCACCCATGCCTTTGACATGGAGCAGCGGATGGTGGAGTTGAATTTCAGCATCGCTTCAGGCGCCCTGAACGTGACAGCCCCGCCCAACGGGAACATTGCGCCGCCTGGCTACTATCTGCTGTTCCTGGTCAACGACAAGGGAGTTCCGTCGGTGGCCAGCTTCCTTCAGATCAAATCCAACGGAATCGCTTTTGTGCAGGTGAACGCATCCACTCCGGCGGGCTCGGTACCCACGGTTTCGGTTTCCTATAACAAAGCGCAAGTAGGCGGCAACTTGAACGTGGTGGCGATTGGCTGGAACGACACGGTGGCCACGGTGCAATCGGTGACCGATAGCAGAGGAAACAGCTATTCACGTGCGGTTGGCCCCACGACCGGCACCGGGCTGCGGCAGGTGATTTATTACGCCAAGAGTATTGCGACCGGGAGCAACACGGTCAACGTGACTTTCAACCAGGCCGCCGTGCATCCCGACGTTCGCATTCTGGAATACAAGGGAGTGAGCGCTCTGGACGTAACCTCCGGCGCCAGCGGCAGTTCCGGGAGTAATACCGTCGTCAGCAGCGGGGCAGCATCCACCGCCGTTGCCAATGAGCTGATATTCGGAGCCGGAATGACAAGCGGCGCTTTCAGCGGCCCCGGGCCGAGCTTCAACCAGGAAATTATCACGGCTCGCGGCGATATCGCGGAGGATCGGGCGGTATCCGGCAGCGGCAGCTACAGCGCAACAGGAGTGTTGGGACCCTATGGCAGTCAAAATTGGGTCATGCAAATGGCAACATTCAAGTAGCTCCTGGACACTCGGTGTAGTTGGCTCGGTGGCATGAGCACGAGAACGGCCACGCTCTTCCGTGAGGTCCGCACTCGCTGGAAGCTACTGCTTTCCCGACAAGGTGACCGTACTCTTGTGCTGGATTGCGCCGGAAACTGCCAGCACCGTGATCTTGCTGGCAGGAAGCACCGATGCGGGCGATGAAGAAGACGGTGCAGGAGCGCTTCCGCCGCCACATCCCGCAGCAGCCAGCAGGATTGCAACGATCCCCGAGATCGCAAACAGGCAACAAAGGTGTTTTTTCCGCCAACCACCCAGCGGCAATACACCCGCGCATAGTCCGAGCCATAACCAGGTTGCCGGCCAGAACCCCCGGGGCGTGCTCTTGCGGGCCGCAACCGAACCGACCATTACGGTCAACGTGGATTTCATGGTGTCCGATTGCGGCGGCAATGAAGCTGGGGTAAAAGTGCAGCTTGTACCCGCAGGAAGATCGGGACATGACAAAGCAACGGAAGTGGTCAGGCCGCCGGCCTGAGGGATGACCTGTACGGTGGTGCTGACGGAAGGTCCTGCGGCAACCAGGACGTCGGGGTCAGCTTTGAGGCTGAAATCGCCCGCAGTCAGGCCGTAGACCGCTAACTGCTTGGAAAACGTGGGGACGTACACCTTACCGTTCGCGATCGTCGGCGGGGTGAACTTGGCGTACATTCCTACGCCATCGCGTCTAGAGTTTTGCCTGCTGTCCCAGAGTTCATGGGAGAGGTTGCTGGCGTCAAAAGCGTAGAGAATACCTGGAACG
>DASSQB010000547.1:0-2356 GCA_035702725.1 Terriglobales bacterium
AGCATTTGGCAGTGCTTCCTCTAACGGCAACACCTGTGTCGAAGATTTTGCGACCCATAGGTGCTCCGCAAACTTCGGCAAGACCGGATTCGGGATGGTGACTGACACCATCGGCGACTTCAACGGTGCGCCGGCCATCGGGCCCGGCGAAGCCCGCAACATTCAGCTCGTAGCCAAGATCATCTTCTAACGGCTGCGCAACACAAACCTTAGCCAAGAGGCCTCCGGCGTTCTCGGAGGCCTCTTGCTTTTCTGCCAGGTTGCGGTTCCCCAATTGGGCCGGAGAACGAGTCCAAGCTTCTCACCCCTAACTTGTCATTCTGTGCCTACTTTTTGCCTTCCGCGCGTTTCGCCGGAACGAAGGCATTGGCCCGCGCAGCGAAGTACTCCGCCCCATCGAGCGCCGTTTGCTCGATGAATCTCGCCGCCACATCCAGCCCCACGCGCAGCACTGCTGATGGATTGAATTTGGGATTTCTTACAAGTCCTTTCTCTTGAGAGCGATACAAATTGCCGGGGTGTATGGGGTCTGCGCGTTTCTCACATTCGGTGCTAATTGCTTCTTGTTCTCTGTTCTCTGTTCTATGTTCTCGATTTTCCAGTTTCCATTTTCTATTTTTCCAATTTCAGTGCTTCGCCATCCGTCCCAGCACCGCTTTCCGCGTGGCTTCGAGCGTGGCCGTCAATGTTTCACGGGGAACGCTGGTGACAAACGGCTTGATCATCCAGCTCAGAAGCACGGGAATGTCGCGCGTCAGCGAAACGACTTCGCTCTGCACGTACACGCCGCCGTCGCCTTCCTCGAATCGCCACCACGTTTCCATGCGCCACAGGAAGCCGCCGTCGTCGCCGGGAGCTTTTTCGCGCTCGCTGGGCTGGCCCGCATCCTCCACTTCCGCGATGCGCACCGCCGAACTGCGGCTGTGCGCGCGGCCCGGACCATCATGAAAATACTGAATGTCATGCTCCGTGTTCAGCACCACGGTAATCACTTTGTGCCGGCGAAACCGCAGGAATACGCGGAAGTGCTCGCCGTCGCGCAATTCAATCTTCGAGCGCTCCACGTCCGGGCCAAAATAGAGGAAGTGGTGGTCGTAATCTTCGAGCATGCCCAGCACGTCATCGAGCTTCGCGTTGGGAATGAACACCACGCCAACCCAGTGGTGAATCATGCCCCCGGGACATGCGATCGGCTTACCGTCATCGAGCGTCTCGAGCCTTTTCATCTCCACTTCGCCGCGTCTAAGCGCCGCGTACGCGTCGGCGCGCTGCTCGCTCGGCAAGCCATCAACCCAAAGCGGGTTCGTGCCGCGCATCAGCTCGGCGTCGTTGCGTGCTTCGGTCAGCTTGAGGTAATGGTCAAAGGCGGCGATCGTGTCGGACTTCAACCTGGCGGGCTCAGGTTCCGCCGCCTGAGCGACGCCCACAGCCACGGGGCAGGCCAACACGGTCGCAAGCAGGGCCATCCGTGCGACGGCTGGTATGCCCGCTTGCACAGCACCGGCCAGCCTGGTGCTGCGCAGTCCCATTCCTGTCTCAGCAAGAGGTCCGGCCGCAATAGCGCCCCAATTGTCGTGCCAGTCCCTCACCTGTCGGAGTCTCCTGCCATAGCCCTGCCTAGCCTGGGCCTGCAGCGCACCACGACTGCAGCGGAACGCATTGATTCGGCTTGCGTTCCTGCCGGAATCGTCACGCACACCGTGCTTGGATGCAAGCGAAACGCCGCACTGAGAACACCATGGGCACAAAGCCGGCCCAGGGATACCAGTCCTAGCGTTCTTAGGGTATTGGGGAAGGGCAGGAGAGAACTGGCGGGTTGGGTAGCTCGCACACGGCCCTTTTCAGGGCCGCTGTCCCCGCGCGGCCCCCAACCCGTTCTTCGCACGTTACGCGGGCACTCTGCGCCCCTCAATGGGTCGGGGGAGCCAGCGGCCAGGGTACGCGGGTCGTAGTACGTCAGACCCGTTTGGGGCCGCTCTGGAACAAGGAGGATATGCTCTAACTATCTTAATATCAACACAATACGAAAGCTGCCGGTGTCTTGGGAAATGCGGCCCCAAGCTCGATAGTACTACCCCTCGAGACATGTTCAGTCAACCCTGGAATGGCGCATTCATTTGCGAACATACCAGCGGGCATATGTCGCAAAGCCCAGCAAGAGAACGGCCCACCAGAGCGCAAGGACGGAGCGCATCCAGGCCTTGTACCGGGTGATCCGAAGCCTTTCCGGCAGGAGCCTCGTACCCGCGGCGAGCAGGATGTACAAGGCTGCGAGTTCCGTGATACTCCCGAGCGCCGCGTGCGCTGTTGCCAAGGCTACGTAGGCCTTCCCCAGCTTGTGGGGGATCCGGGGAAG
>DASSQB010000548.1:0-18269 GCA_035702725.1 Terriglobales bacterium
CCGGGCGGGCAGCAGCTCATCTCGCACCTTCATGGCGGCGGATAGACACCCCGATGTGGCTGTGGAATTCCGCGACGTCTGCTATCGCCTTGATCATGGCGCCACCCTGCTCCACCACCTGAATCTGGCAGTGCGTCGGGGCGAATTGCTGGTGCTGCTGGGCCGCAGCGGCTCAGGTAAAACCACCTCTCTGAAACTCATCAACCGCCTGCTGCAACCCTCTTCCGGGAAGGTGCTGGTTGAGGGGCGCGCTTCCACCGACTGGGACCCCATTCAATTGCGGCGCAAGATTGGCTACGCCATTCAGGAGGTCGGGCTTTTTCCCCATTTCAGCGTCGAGCGCAACATCGGCCTGGTGCCGGCGCTGGAAGGATGGCCCCGCGGGCGCATTCAGGAGCGCGTGCGCGAACTTCTGCAGCTGGTGGGGCTGGAGCCTCACATCGTCGGGCGCCGCCCGCGCGAGCTTTCCGGCGGCCAGCGCCAGCGTGTGGGAGTGGCCCGCGCGCTGGCGGCCGACCCTCCCATCCTGCTCATGGATGAACCTTTTGGAGCGCTCGACGCGCTCACCCGTGCTGAGCTGCAACGCGAGTTCCTCGCCCTGCAGCGGCGCCTGGGCAAAACCACCGTCTTCGTGACTCACGACTTGCGTGAAGCCCTGCTGCTGGGCTCGCATATCGCTCTACTTGAAGCTGGCCGCCTGGTCGCAACCTATACGCCGGAAGAATTTCTGAACGCCAAAGAGCCGCTGGCCGCAGCTTATGTAGCTGCCTTTCATGCTGGAAACAGCCCGCAAGGAGGAGTATGAGCCTCTGGCAATTTTTCTCTCAAAACCGCGCCGAAGTATGGCAGCTCACCCTGGAGCACCTGTGGATGGTAGGCATCTCCATGGCGATTGCGGTGGCCATAGGCGTGCCTGTGGGCATCTGGCTTACCCGGCGCCAGGTTGCGGAAAAACCGGTGCTGGGCGTGGCTAACGTCATCCAGACCATTCCCAGCCTGGCGCTCTTCGGGTTTCTGCTGCCCGCGCCCTGGATTGGCGCCCGCGCCGAGCGGATCGCGGTTCTTGCGCTGGTTCTATACGCGCTGCTTCCCGTCATTCGCAACACTTACGTCGGCATCATGGGAGTTGACCGAGCCGTGGTGGAGGCCGGCCGTGGCATGGGCATGACCGGCCGGCAACTGCTCTTGCAGGTGGAACTGCCCCTGGCCCTGAGCGTGATCATCGCCGGCGTGCGCGTGGCCACCGTTATTTCCGTCGGCCTGGCCACCATCGCCGCGGCCATTGGCGCCGGCGGGTTGGGCGAGTTCATCTTCCGCGGCCTGGCCATGGTCAACAACGTGGTTATCCTGGCCGGCGCCGTGCCGGCGGCGATTCTGGCGCTGCTGGCCGATTTCGGCCTGGGCCTGCTGGAAAAGCGCCTGCGTCCCGCATGAAGCGCGCTCTCACCGCCGCGTTGCTTGCCCTGGCCTCCCTTGCCGGCTGCGGTCCTGCGCGGCAAAACGTGGTGGTGGTCGGTTCCAAGAATTTTCCTGAGCAGCTCATCCTGGGCGAACTGATTGCCCAGCAGATCGAGGCTAAAACTCATCTCAAGGTGGAACGGCGCTTCTATCTTGCCGGCACCTACATCTGCCAGCAGGCCATGCTGGCAGGCAGAATTGACGTTTACCCGGAGTACACCGGCACAGCCCTCACCGCCATCCTCAAAGAGCCGCCGCTGAAAGACCCCGCCGCCGTGTACAACAAAGTGAAACAGGAATACGAGCAGAAGTTCCATTTCGCGGCCCTGCCCTCGTTCGGCTTCAACGATACCTTCGCCATCGAGATTCGCGGCGACGATGCCCGCCGCCTGCACCTGGCCACGATCTCGCAAGCGGCGAGGTACACACCCCAGTGGCGCGCCGGTTTCGGCTATGAGTTCATGGAGCGCCCCGACGGCTATAAAGGCCTGGTGGCGGCTTACGGCCTCAAATTCGCCAAGCCACCGCTCATCATGGACCTGGGCCTGCTCGACCGCGCCCTGGTGGATAAGCAGATTGACTTGGCCGCCGGAAATTCCACCGATGGTCTCATCCCCGTGCTCGGTCTTGCCATACTGGAGGACGACAAGCACTACTTCCCGCCCTACTACGCCGTGACCATCGCGCGGGAAGAAACTCTGGCGCGCCATCCCGAAATGCGTGCCGCTCTGGCGCAGCTGTCAGGCAAGGTAACGGACGATGACATGCGCGCCCTGAACTATGCCGTGGACGGCCAGCATCGTTCCGTGACCGATGTCGTTCGCGAATTCCGCCAGAAAAAGCGCCTCGATTAGGTAAAGCGCGATTATCGGATCAACTGGACATTAGCCGCGTAGAACTGGCTGAGTGCTGAATGCTGAGTGCTGACGGCTGCTTTCCCCCCTGTGTCCCCCCTCACGCCTCTTCGTGACCCACATCACACCCTGCTGGAACATTCGAATTCATAATGGCTCTTGATATCCGGCCGCCACGCGCGGCAAGTGGGGAAACATGGCTAAAGGTGCGGTCAAAATCGTGGTCGAGCGCTGCAAGGCGTGCGGCTTTTGCGTGGAATTCTGTCCCACCAAGGTGCTGGCGCTCTCCTCTGCCTTCAACTCCAAGGGCTACCACCCGCCCCACGTGGTGGCGGCAGAGAAGTGCAGCGGCTGTGACCTGTGCGGCATGTACTGTCCCGATTTCGCCATCTTCGGCTATCGCCTGCCGCAACCGGCGCCCGCCAAGGAGGCCGCCGATGCACGCTGACCCGCGCGGCGTCCTCACTGGCGTTCACTTCCTCGATGGCGACCACGCCTGCTGCGAAGGCGCGCTGGCCGCCGGCGCCCGCTTTGCCTCCGGCTACCCCATCACGCCCTCAACCGAAGTGGTAGAGCGCTTCGCCGCCCGCGTGCCCACCCTGGGCGGTATCTTCATCCAGATGGAAGACGAGTTGGCCGCCTCTATCGCCCTGCAGGGCGCGGTGTGGGGCGGAGCCAAGGCCTTCACCGTCACCTCCGGGCCGGGCTTCTCCCTCATGATGGAGCACATCGGCTACGCTGCTATGACGGAAACGCCCTGCGTCTTCGTCAACGTGCAGCGCGGCGGCCCTTCCACCGGCCTGCCCACCCTGCCCGCACAGGCAGACATGATGCAGGCGCGCTGGGGCTCGCACGGTGACTACGAAATCATCGCCCTCTGCCCCAACTCCCCGCAGGAGTGTTTCGACCTGACCATCGAGGCCTTCAACTTTGCGGAACACTTCCGCGTTCCGGTCATGCTGATGATGGACGAAGTAGTCGGCCACATGACCGAAAAAGTTGTGATCCCGCCCGCCGAGCAGATCGAAATCGTTCCCCGCCGCCACACTGCCAAGCGCCCTGCCGACTACCTGCCCTACGAAACCAACGGCGACATGGTGCCGGAAATCGCTCATGCCGGCGAAGGCTATAAATTCCACATTACCGGGCTCACCCACGACCATCGCGGCTATCCCGTGATGAGCGTGCCCGCCCAGGACAAGTTGGTCCGCCGCCTGCAGCAGAAAATCCAGCGCGCAAGCGAAGACATTGCGCTGTTTGAAGAAGAGGGTGTGGACGATGCCGACGTGGTGGTGCTCTCTTACGGCATCACTTCGCGTGTGGCGCAGCGCGCCATCGAACTGGCGCGCGCGCAGGGCCGCCGGGTAGGCAAGTTCCGCCTCATCACCGCCTGGCCCTTCCCCGAGCGCCGCATTCAGCAACTGGCAGAAAAGATCAAGGCGTTCGTGGTCCCCGAGCTAAACCTGGGCCAGATGGTACGCGAAGTGGAACGATCGGCCGGGGGTCTGGCCCGCGTGCTGCCGGTTTCTCATGCCGGCGGCGGAGTGCACCGGCCGGAAGATATTCTGTGCGCCATTCTGGAGGCGGCATGACCAGCGAAGTTCGCAATCCCGTGGAACCCTTCCTGCGCATGGACCGCATGCCGCACATCTGGTGCCCGGGCTGCGGCATTGGCACCACCGTGAATTGCTTCACTCGCGCGCTGATTGAGTCGAAGGTTGACCTGGAACACGTAACCATCGTCTCCGGCATCGGCTGCACTGGGCGCGTGGCTGGCTACGTGAAGCTGGACTCGTTCCATACCACCCACGGGCGTGCCATTCCCTTCGCCACCGGCCTGAAACTGGCCAATCCCAAACTGAACGTAATCGTGTATTCGGGCGATGGCGACCTCTCCGCCATTGGCGGCAACCATCTGATCCACGCCGCGCGCCGCAACATTGACCTGAAAGTCATCTGCGTCAACAACCTGATCTACGCCATGACTGGCGGGCAAACGGCGCCTACTACCCCTAACGACGCCATCACCTCCACCGCTCCTTACGGCAGCTACGAGCCGGCCTTCAATCTGCCGCACCTGGTCGAGGCCGCAGGGGCGGTTTACGTGGCGCGCTGGACCACCTACCACGTACGCCAGTTGGCGCGCTCCATGCAGGAAGCGTTCGCTAAGAAGGGATTCTGCTTCATCGAGGTGCTCTCCCCCTGCCCCACCCTCTACCAGCGCCGCAACAAACTGGGCGACGGCCTGGAAACCATGAAGTACTACAAAGAGAAGAGCAAGGTGCGCAACGGCGCTCCCACCAGTGAGGTGGGCCTGACTATGCAGGGAGAAATCATCGTAGGCAAGTTTGTGGACCGCGACCGGCCCGACTATCGCGAACTGATGCGCCATCGCCTGGCGGAAACCCTGGGCGAGCGCTACGTGGAGTGCGAGGAACTGATATGCAGCTGACCGAAATTCGCATTGCCGGATTCGGCGGCCAGGGGGTGATCCTCTCCGCCATCGTTATCGGCAAGGCTGCCTGCATCTTTCACGGCGGCTACGCCACCATGACCCAGAGCTTCGGCCCGGAAGCGCGCGGCGGCGCCTGCAGCGCGCAGGTGATTCTCTCCGACCAGCCCATCCTCTATCCCTACGTGAGCCGGCCCGACATTCTGGTGGTGATGTCGCAGGAGGCCTACACGCGCTTTTCCCCGGAACTGAAAGACAATGGCCTGCTCGTCATCGAGCAGGACCTGGTGCGGGTTTCCGAGCTGCCGGAAGGCACGCGCCTGTTCAGCGTGCCCGCCACACGCCTGGCTGAGGAATTGGGCAAGCGCATGGTGCTCAATTCGGTGATGGTGGGATTTTTCGGCGCCGTTGCCGGGCTGCTCGATCCGGACTCTTTGCGCAAGGCGATTGCCGACTCCGTTCCCTCGAGCTTCCGCGACCTCAACCTGCGCGCCTTCGACCGCGGCTTCGATTACGGAACCGCCGCCGTGCCTCTGGTCACGGAAAATGGTGAGCACGAACACGAGCACGCCGCCAAGTACTTCGACGGCGTGTGAACTGATTTGTAATCTCGCAATTTGTAATTTGTGCGGATCAGACGGCACAACCAACTGGGTTTCAAATTGCCAATTACAAATTACTCAATTACAAATTCCCAACAGCGGCCGCCTCAGGAAATACTCCGAGCCGTGGCTTGCTCAGCGGGTTCTCCCCCCGCCGCCGCTTGCGCGATGATCAACTGCCTTGCCTCCACCCGCAATGCCGGCAGCCGCCGCCAGAAAACTGCGGCTCCCGCCAGGCAAGCCACGGCGCCGATGCTCACGGTAAGCGGCGCGCCCAGCCGGTCTGCCAGTACTCCGGCAAACAGCGCCCCCAGAGGCGCCATGCCCATGAACATCATGGAGTAGACCGCCATCACCCGCCCGCGCAATTCATCCGGCACCATGGCTTGAATGAGGGTGTTGGAGGAAGCCATCTCCACCATCATGGCCATGCCCACCGGCACCAGCGCCAGCACGGAAATCCAGAACACATGCGACCAGGAAAACACGATGAGCGTGATGCCAAAAGCCGCGGTGGAAACCGCCACCCAGGTGCCCAGCCCGCGAATCCCCGACTTGGCCGCCAGCATCAGCGCTCCAATCAGCGCTCCCACTCCGGTGGCGCCCATCAGGATGCCTAGCCCGCGTGCCCCGCTGTGCAGGATCTTGTCGGCGAAAATCGGCATGAGCACCGAATAAGGCATGCCCACCAGGCTGACCAGCCCCAGCAAGAGAAGCAGGTCGCGGATGGGCAGCGTGCGGCGCACGAAGCGAAATCCCTCGATGATGTGTTCCAGCGGCGAGCTTTCCAGTGCCCGCCGGACAAAATCGCCTTGCATGAGCAGCAGGCCCGCAATCACCGCGATGTAGCTCACGCCGTTGGCGAAGAAGCACCAGCCCTCCCCGATGCTGGCCACCAGAATTCCGGCAATGGCCGGGCCGATGATGCGCGCTCCATTGAACATGGAGGAATTCAGCGCGATGGCGTTCATCAGGTCTTCCTTGCCCACCATTTCCACAATGAACGCCTGCCGCGCCGGGATATCAAAAGCATTCACCACTCCCAGCAGCGCAGCCAGCACCATGATTTGCCACACCTGCACTACCCGTCCCAGCGTCAGGGCGGCAAGAATAAACGCCAGCACCAGGGAGGCGGTTTGGGTGCCGATGACCACGCGGTGGCGGTTGTGCCGGTCGGCGACCATGCCTCCGATCGGGGCCAGCACAAACACCGGGATTTGCGAGGCAAAACCGACCGTGCCCAGCAGCAGCGACGAACCCGTCAGCCGGTAGACCAGCCAGGCCTGTGCAATGTTTTGCATCCAGGTGCCGATCAGGGAGATGAGCTGCCCGCCAAAGAACAGGCGGAAGTTGCGGTGGCGCAGCGACCGCATGGCCAGCGCTAGCCGCGAAGGCGAGCGGACGATCACTCCCTCGCCGGCTTTTTGCTCTGGGTTTTCGCTAGGTGCCATCGCATTGAATGTAGATGTCCTATCTTAAATGCGGGCAGGCTGGCGCCAAGGAAACATCCATTTTTCAGGGCAACCGGCTGAGACCAGCCGGATTCAAAGCCAGACGCAAGGCCGCCGCCTGCCTGGCATAGAAGTCTGCGGTTCCGTTAACCGTGTAGTAATCTTGCCCAAATTTGCATTTGTTGCTTTTCTTCCCGCGCGGATGAGGGTAAGCTCTTGCTGGCCGACCCGCCCGGGTCGGGCCCGTGCCCGCAGGGAGAGTGCCGATGAGTTCTTCTCCAGTTCAGCACGAACGTCGCGCCGCACAGCGTTTCCCTTTCCAGATTCCGGTTACCCTTCGCCTGAGTGCTGAAGTGGAATGCCGCGGCGTCACCCAGGACGTGAGCGCGCGCGGAGCTTTCATTCTTACCGATACCCAGGTGCCGCCCGCCGGCAGGGTGGAGTTTACCCTCGTGCTGCCGCCCGAAATCACGCTCACCGAAAGCATGCGCGTGTGCTGCCGGGGCAAGGCGTTGCGCGTAGACGGGCCCGGCCTGGGCGCCAAGTTCGGAGTAGCGGTGGTGGTGGAGCATTACGAATTTCTGCCCGAACCGCGCGTTGAACCGCGTCCCGTGGAACGCGCGGCCGCAGCCGGGGCTGATGACACCGAGGACGGCCGCGCATTTGGCTCCCGCAGCTATCCCTGGCGGGCCTGAACGATTAGTATTGTCATCCTGAGCCCAGCGAAGGACCTGCTTTTGTTTTTGCTTTCCTTGCCCTGCAAACCCACCCCTTGTGGCGCGAGCGACCTCGCCCGCGAACCCTAAGCCTGCAGGCAGATGCACGCGGGTAAAGACGTTACTTGCAGCGTCTCCGCCCACATGTCCTATATGTGGGTGATGGTTACAGGCCAAGCGAGATGCGGGTTACCAGCCCCGGCTGCTGCAGGCGGGTGAAGCGCGCCATGGCGTCGGTGAGCCCCTCGTAGCGGTCGGCCACGGCGGAGGGGGAAAGGCGCAGAGCAGGAAAAGCGAGATTGAGGTAGAGCTTCACCAGGGCCAAAAAAGCATACAGGCGCATACGGATGGCAGTATCCACCAGCTTGCGGCCTGCCGCAGCCAGCTGCGGGTCAGCGCTTCTCTGTGCCGCTTCCCCCAGGCGCAGCAGGATGGCCGCGTTCTGTAAGGCGCCCTGGATGTAGGCGATTGCAGCCCGCATCCGTTCCCGCTGGATGCTTCTGTATTCCCTTGCTGGCAACTGCTGCCGCAGGTACTCCTCCTCGTCAAAGGACATCAGGTTCCGGAAGGCGGTGATATCAATGGCCGTGGTCCGGCCCTGCAAATCGGCCAGTGAGGCAATAGTGATTGCGGTTTGGCCCCGCGCTGCCCGGGCCAACAGGAACAACGCACCAACTACCAGGACGACTAATACTGCAGTTATGATCATTTGCTTTTTCTAATATCTACTTGCACAATGGAAGGGCGGCCGCCGGAACTGCGAGCTTTTCGCCGCAAAAACCATCATGCCGGCCAACGTCCGCAAATCTTTACAATTTGGGGACTCGCAGTCCCCATTTCTGTCCCAGAAGTCCTCTTCCGCTTCTGGTCAGGGCATGATAATGTGCTGCCGGCCGTATAAAAGCAACAAAAATGGCCAAAAGTTCAGATTCCGGAAACCGGAACAAAAATGACTTTCCACTCGCCCTTTGACGATTTCGTGCTTAACAGCCTGGCTGGTGTTGCCGGTTTGTTCGGGAAGTTAGACTACGTTGCGGGCCTCCGCCAGCGCGATGGCGCCTACAGTCACTGGGGTTTAGCGAGGGTCCACGGGGAAACCGCCGCTCACCAGGCGGCGTCAGAAGCCCACCGCCTGCTGTTCTCCAGGGTGTTGACTACGCCCCTAGGCCTTCTATTGGACGATGCGGCCCAGTCGCAATCGGGCTTGGAGCTGGAGGAGTACCTGGGGTACCTTTCCGAGCGTTGTCCGGTTTTGGCTCCGCAGGGCGCCGGGACTGGCCCTGTTCTCCACTTTAATTCAGTGCTGCGCGCGATTTCGGCTCTGGCGCGTGCTCGGACTCGTACCAATCCGCAAGCCTCATAGCCACTCCCACAACCTGGCCAATCACCTCTGCCTCCTGGGGATGGCGCAGGATGCGCACCGGCTGCGGCGATAGCGGGTGGGGCTGCAACGTAAGCTGATCGCCTTTCAGGCTGCACCAGCAGCAGGTATGGCCCTGGCGCGTTTCCACAAAATAAATCGGGCGCTCAAACTCGGAGCGCCACATGGCGCTGGTCACCTTATTGCGCGCTTCATCCACCTGCACAAACGACCCCGGCAGCAGGATGGGGTACATGGTGAAGTCCTCCGTACCCACGTAGCCATAGGTGTAATTGCGGCTGGCAAACTGGGCCAGGTAAGCCATGGGAACCAGGCCCCATTGCTCGATCATTCGCCCCAGATTGGCGCTCCGCTTGAGGTCAAAGGCCGGATCCAGGCGCACCGGCACCCGCACCGCACTGGCGCCCAGCAGAACTTCGGCTCGGTGCGAGCGGCGCAGCTCCACCGCATTCAAATCGGCGGCCGCATCATTCAGATCAACGCCGTACCACGCCAGCAGCTCGCGCAAATCGCGTCGGTAAATTACGGATAGCGAATAAATCCGGTAAATGCTGGGTACGATGCCCTTTGTCTCAATATCCGAAAGACGGCTGAGAGCGATGGCAAAATCGTCGTTGGCGTGCTTGGCTGCTATGCGCGTACTGGAAACTTCCACGTCCCGCATGGTCAGTCCAAGTTGTTCACGCAGAATCCGCAGTTGCTGGCCCGGTGTATGCACTGCTATCTCCCTGGTACCCGTTAGTAGGCCGTCACCGTATCACAACTCATAACCCTCAGAAAGAGTTTTCTGCCTTCAAACAGCACATTCTGCGGGGCTCATTTTTCCGCATTAAGCCTCCTTCCAGGGTTCACCCCGAATCTGCCTGGGCTATGACCTTCGTCACTTGGAGGCACGCCAAGCCCGACCGTAAGATATTGAAAGTCAAGGACAACCACGCATGCGCACGTTCAGAGTGGCTCTGGTCGGCAAACAGGAAGAGCATCTCTCGCAGCTCAAATCCAGGGTAGAGGCTACGCTGGCCGCGGAAGTGGTCTTTCGGCGCGAAGGTCTGCCGGCCGTCGCTGCCGACAACTCAGTGCGACAGCTGCAGCAGATGCGTCCTGATGTAGTTCTGGTGGACATTGCAAACAGCGATCCTGATTCTGGCATTACGGCCATTGAGATTCTGACCAAGGAATCACTTGCCGTTTTTGCGGTGGGTGCTCTCAGCCAGCCGCAGGTAATTATCCGCGCCATGCGGGCAGGGGCCAGCGAGTTCCTGGACCGTGATTTGGGTAGCGGCACCCTGCTGGAGGCCTTTGCTCGTCTTCATGCTTCCATGCAGGGCAAGAAATCCGGTGGCACGCGTGGGAAGCTCATCACCATTATGAGCGCCAAAGGCGGCTGTGGCGCCACCACCGTCGCCGTCAACACCGCTGTCGCCCTGCAGAAGCAATCCTCCCATGTCGCTCTTGTGGATCTTGCTCCTCTGGGGCACGCTTCCCTGCACCTGAACGTTCGGCCACAGTTTGGCCTGGTAGACGCTCTGCGCAACCTGCATCGCATGGATGCTTCGCTGCTGGAAGGATTTATGACCGAATTGCCAGGCGGGCTGCGGCTCCTGGCCGGCCTCAGCATTCCGGCTCCGCTCGAGGGTGAAACCAGCGACCTGGTGCTCCTGTTCGACCTGCTTCTGGACCACTACAAGTACGTGGTGGTAGACGCTTCCAACCGCATGGACAAGATCAGCCACACGGTTAGCGACCTTTCGGAACTCGTGCTGCTGGTAGTGCAGGCGGATGTTTCCTCGCTGTGGAGCGCAGGACGAGTGCGTGAGTTTCTGGGCGGCGATCCGGCCAGTTCACGGGTGCAGTTGCTGGTGAACCGCTACCGCAAAATCGCCGGCTTCAGCGATGAAGACGCACAAGCTGCCACTAACTGCCGCATATTCTGGAAAATACCCAACCAGTTCAACGCGGTTGGCCCCGCCATCGACCGCGGCAACCCAGTGGCGCTGCAAAGCAATTCCGAAATCGCGCGTGCCTTCAACGAGCTGGCGGATGCCCTCGCCAGACTGAAGCCAAGCCATATTCCCAGGCCGGAAGTGGCTGAAAACAGAAGGAAAGAACAGACCCAGAGAGCCCTGGACCGGCTCATCAGTCTCAGCTCAGCGCCTATTCGCTAGTCTTTCCGGGAACTTCCTGCGGCGGTATCTGGAAGACGTGCAGCGAGTGATTCAGGATGGCCTTCTGAGGATACTGCAACACCCAGTGGTAATCGCCAAAGTTATCAAGCATTTGCCCGGTCAGCTCCGTAGCGCTGACCACCACTGTCGCCCCTGAAACCCGCTGATCCTCAGGCAATAGCCGCGCCCGCAAACCGTAAGCACCCGGGTCCACGCTCCCGAAATAAGCCAGGTAGATCTTTTCCTGGGGATGCGCGGCTTCGTAGCGGCGCAGGGCAAGCAGGCCCTGTCCCCAGTCTAAGTTGCTGTCGCTCAGCAGCTTATAAGTCTGGCTCGGAGGCACAAAGGGGGTGAAGTAGGAGAGATAGTCGGGCGCGTAGCGCAGCGCGTCAGCCGCATTCAGCGCCAACGCGATTACGACCAGCACGAGCGCCGTGCGCGAACGCCGAGCCAACTGCCAGCACCCACCGGCAACGAACAGAAGCACAAAGGGATAGATGGGCAAGACATGGCGGTCACCGATGTCAATGTGGGAGAAGATGGCGAATACGAAGTACACGGCGGGGAAACTCGCCATGATCAAGAAATCACGAGGGATAGAGATTCGTCGCGTGGCAGCAATTAGCAGTGCAACTAGAAATAGAAGCACCACAACTGTAGGCCACTTGAGCACTACTACCGCGGGGTAGTAAAGCCGCCATCCGCCTTTAAGAGAGGCCGTTCCCAGAAAAAATGCCTGATGGCCGCGGTGATTGTGGAACGCCACGTTGCGCAGCCCCTCGAGGTACTCACCGGCAGGCACGGGAATGCTGAAATTCACCGGCGTGCGCATCTTCTTGATAATCGGCTCGCGATGCGGAAACGTCGCGATGAAGGTGCCGTCGCGCATGGTCAGGTGCGAGACGTGGAAAAAGTAGCCCGCCCACAGAACCATGAAGGCAATAGCGCAAACCGCAACCGCCGCCCGCCAGTTCCAGCGGAAGGGATGGAAAGCTATCTTTTCCGGTTTCAGAAGCAGCAACCAGCCCAGCGCCACCAGAAACATCGGAGGCGTGTAGAACTTGGCCAGCAGCAGGAGTCCCATGACCAGGCCCAGCAGCGCGGTTTGACCGCGAGTTGGATTGTGCCGCCAGTGCAGCAACTGCACGGCGGTCGCGAAGATCATGAGCACGCCGACCCCATCGGTGGTAATCAGCGAGTAGTGGGCAATCAGTGCCGGCGAGAAGGCGAACAGGCCCAGCGCGAGATTAGCCGCCTGCTCGGAATAGAGCCTGCGCGTGGTAGTCCACAACACCAGGGCCAGGATGATACCCAGCACCACGCTCACAGCGCGCCCGCGATCAGCCATTTGCTGCGGGCCAGGATGAAAGGCAAGCGCCGTAAACTCGGGAAAATGTCCCTTCACATCCACCCGCCACTTCTGTCCGATCAGGGGCAAGGTGCAGAGCAGGCGCTGCAGCGGCGGATGATCGTTCCAATCCTGGATGCGGCCGTAGCGCCACATCTCCAGCCCGGTAACAATGTGAACGGGTTCGTCAAAGGTGAATGACTGGGTGCGGATGAACCAGGCGCACTGTGCCACATAGACGACGAGCAGAATCGCGGGAATCCAGCATCGCAGGCGCGAGTGCGGAACCGTGGCCGGCAGTGCCGCGGATGGGGTAGTGCTGTGAACTGCGGGGGTGGAGGTCATTGCGGGCCGGCAACTCCGGCCCGCCTACAACCTTACTGCACGCCGGGTGAAACTTCCAGCCACCTGGGATGATCAGTAGTGGGCTGTTTTCCGCTTCAGCGACACGTGTCCAGGCGGGCCTTTGCCCCGCCCTGGACGGGGCCGAGCCCCGTCCCTACACGTGTTGAGTGATTAAACGGGCACAGAAGCAGCCACTTCCACCTGCGACTGCAATTCCATGTGACTGGAAAGGGAACGCGAGATGAGGCAAGCGCGCTCCGCCTTGTCCAGCATGCGATACGCCCGCTCCTCGTCCGCCGCGTCGGCGATCGCCAGCTTGGGCCGCACCATTATTTGGGTGAAGCGGAAGCCGCCTTCTTCTTTCTCCAGGAGGCCTTCGGCCTCAACCTCCAAGCGCACGACGTGCAGCTTGGAATTTTCGGCGATGGCGCGGAAAGTGGCGAGGAAGCAGGTAGCAACCGAGGCCACCAGCAGGTGCTCCGGGGTCCATAAGCCGGGCTCGCCCTGAAACTCGGGCGGGGCGGCGAAATTGATGGTGCGCGGCACATCTTCCGCCGAGACAATGCCCCGGCGCTTCATGGTCCAGATAGCGTTGCTACGGTACAGGTAAGTGCTCTCCACGGTTCCCCCTTTTGCCCGCGGTTGTGGCGCCGGCATTCTCGGCGGCTGTCCTCATTCTTGACGGAGTGGGGCCAGGGCACAGTGATGAAGCTCACGAAGCGAGGTGAGCGCGGGCACTAGGCCAGTGGGGCGGCGCCGGTGTTTTCGTGGCGAACTGGCGCCGGCCGCGGCTGCGGCTGGTAAATGCAATTGGGCTCTTCGGCGAACATGTTGCCGGTAACAGCGAAGGCGCGGGCGCGCGAACCTCCGCACACCTCGCGGAACTCACAGATACCGCACTTCCCCTGCAGGTTGGCGCTGTCGCGCAGGGCGACGAAGAGCGGCGATTGTCGGTAGAGTTCCGCGAGGGAATGCTTGCGCACGTTGCCGGCAGAAACCGGCAAAAAGCCGCTGGGAAATACCTCGCCCAGGTGGGAAATGAAGACGAAGCCCTTGCCGTCGTTAATACCGCGCGGGGCGCGACCGATCCCGTCGGCGCTGGTGGCACCGAACACCTTGGCTATGGCGGTGTCAGGCTGGCCGTTGCGCCGGGCCTCGGTCCTTTTCTGCAGCAGGAAGCGGCGATAGTGCTGTGCTTCCGTGCTCTTGATGTCAAACTTCACCCGCCGCGAGGTTTGGTAGAGCTTTTCGAAAACCTGCTCGAATTCTTCCGCCGAAATCAGGTCAATGTTCTGACCGCGGCCGGTGGGCACCAGAAAGAAGACGCTCCACAGCACAATGTCCAGCGTTTCGAGCAGAGTGATGATGTCATCAAGTTGGCCCAGGTTGTGACGGGTGATCGTGGTATTGATTTGCGCCGGCAGGCCAATTTCGCGGGCCCAGCGCACGGCGCGCAGCGTCCAGTCATAGGAGCCGGGCACGCGGCGAAAGGCGTCGTGGACATCAGCGGTGGGGCCATCGAGGCTGATGGCCAGGCGAGCCAAGCCGCACTCCCGCAAGCGCACCAGGGCTTCCCGGGTCAACAAGGGGGTAGCGCTGGGCGTCAGCGAGGTGCGCACGCCGCAAGCGGTGGCATATTCCACCAGCTCGTAAATGTCGGGACGCTTCAGGGGATCGCCACCGGTAAGCACAAAGACAGGAGCGCGCAAGGCGGCCACTTCCGCGATCAGCTTTTTCGACTCTGCCGTGCCGAGTTCGAGGGGATTGGGGCGGGCCTGGGCGCTGGCGCGGCAATGAACGCAGGCCAGGTCGCACGCCTGCGTCACTTCCCAGATGACGATGAACGGGGTCTGGTTGAAATCCATGGCGGTCACGCGCTCGGCTCCAGCCGGAAGTTCCAGCCAGGCCAGAGTCGCATGGCTATCACAAAGAGGATGTGACCCAAGTCACAGGGTGAGGGGAAAGTGCTGGAAGGGACGAGTCAGCGGAGCATACATTGCCCGCAGGATGTGTAAAGCATGATAAAGCCTGTTCTCGCCAACTACGATGTAAACTGCTCGAAATGACAGGCACAATGACTACGTTTCGTGCTGTAATGCACGGCTTTGCGTTGCTGCTCCTTAGTTGTCTGTCCTGTATTCCTACCGGATGTCAGTACGACCCGTGGGCAAGTGGGTTCCTCACAGCCAAACCCAACGAACGGGAAATCGTCGGCAATTACTTGATTGATGCTGACTCGCAGAACCGGCGCATCAAGTTGCCGATGAGCAATCAACTTCTTCCCATCATTCCTTCCGCTCAAATCGTGTTGACGAGCGACCACAAGGCCGAATTCGTAGACGTTCCCGAAGAAGAACACGGTCAATATCCATGTTCGGTCACTGGGCACGGCTCATGGAATGTCGAGAAACACGACAACTTCTACGAGGTGCGGGCGAACATAACGAATGAGACTGCGAGTGGCAGGTGTAAGGGGCAGTTCGGATACGAACTGATGCTCTACGGACGCAAACCGCCGTACAAGCTGCACATCACCATTGGCGACCCGGATTCAGGCGACGCCGTGCAGTTCGCTAAGCAGCGTTGAGCATTCACCACTGGGATGATTGGCGTGAAATCGCCTTAGCACTTTTCGTCCGAGGTTTGCTGGGTCTTTGAAACCTCTGATGTCCGTTATGTGACCCAAGTCACAGGGTGAGGTAGCTCACGCGAGCCTGTGATAAAGGTCACAGCCTACATGTACATGGGCGGCCACAATAGCCGCAGGCTGGAGGACGGCCTGCCGCCGTCCGCGCTCCCGCGCCACCTTCCAGCGACGGAGGCTTAGATGGCGGAAGACGATCGCGACCTGCTGGAAGTATTAAAGTTCGAACTCAGCTTCCTGGAACATGGCGGCTACGGCCGCTCCGTGCGCACCCCCTGGAAGCCGACCTCGGTGTTCCAGGACTCGCTCACCTGCCTGAATTTCGGCGAGGCGGAGCGGGTACATCCCTGCGACGAGTGCCTGCTGTACGCTTTCGTTCCGGAAAATTCCCGAAATGAAACCGTGCCCTGCCACCATATACCCATAAATCGAAAAGGCGATACCCTGGCTTCTCTGGATGAGGGTTACAATCAGATTGAGCTCGAAGAATCGGTTAAGAGCTGGCTGCGTAACACGATCCAGCGGCTGGAAAAGGAACGGGCCCAGGTTCTGAGCCCAGCCCAACGCCGCGCCTGATCCGTGCCGGACCGTTGTTCTTGCGGCTGCCGTTACCGCAACTTTCATCCTGCCCCGGCTCTGCCGGGGGAGCAACATTTCCGGGAGCCCGGCAATGCTCGCTAAATGCGCGAATCCTACCTGTTCCGCACCATTCCGCTATCTGCACGAAGGCAAGTTGTTCCGGCTGGATTTGGGCGCCGGACCGCCTTCAGCGGATACGCGGATTGCACGGCAAATGCAGTATTTCTGGCTGTGCGACTGCTGCGCCCGCACCATGACGCTGGAAATACACGCGGGGAAGGTGCTGGCGCGGCCACTGCCAACGACCACCCCGCCTCGCGCGCTTTCTTCGGCAGCCTGAGCATGGGCGAACTGAACCAGGAACGCCCGCCTGCGCCATGCCACGCATTGGAGGCCGCCAGGTGAAACGCGACTTCGCCTCCCTGACCGCGCAAGAAGCGCTGCACGTCGCCATCTTCATCGAAGAGCGCAACGCCGAAATCTACCATCAGTTTGCGGAACTCTTTGCCGGCTTCCGCGACGACGAGTCGCTGGAGATCGCCAGCACCTTCTGGGACATGGCGGCGGAAGAACGCCGCCACGGCACCGAACTGCAGCAGCGCTATTTCGAGCGTTATGGCACGCGGCCCTGCGCCATCACCGACGACGACGTGCGCGATTTTATCGAAGTGCCGCAGCTCAACAGCGGCGACATTTTCGCCATCAGCCGCGCCAGCGGCGGCCGCTCCCCGCGCGAACTGGCCCTGGAAATTGCCGTCACCGCCGAGCAAAACGCCGTCCGTTACTACACCCGGCTGGCGGAGCTGACCGAAGACGCGGAACTGCGTGAACTCTACCGTGAATTCTCCAGCTTTGAGCGCGACCACACCGACTTCCTGGAGAAGAAGATCGCGGAAGCGCGGCGCGCTGCCGGCGGCGGGCCGAGCCGGGCATAAGGCAGCTAGGGAAGAGTTCTTCTCCCTGATCAATAACCGACGCTTCCTGTGGAAGACATGGTGGCGAGGGCGCCTGTCCCCACGTATTTATTTTCCCGGCAGCAGGCTGGCCACGGCGTCGCGCACACGCTCGCCAAAACCCGCTGTCAGCGACCAGGGGCTGGGCTGGCGCACCACGTGCAGGTGGCCGAGCTTGTCCAGCACGTCGTAGTCGCTGCTGCCATCGTCGCGGCGGTAGAAGCGCAAGCTGACCACTGCCTCTCCCACCCGCAAATTGTGCAGCCTGATTTCCGGCAGCCACGCGGGAAGATGGGGGTCAAGCAGCAGGGCATGCAGCGGAGCATAGGGATAGAGGCCGATCATGGCCTGCACATGCAGCAAGGCCACCGAGGCTGACCAGGCCTGCGGCCAGTTGGCCTTGGGATACATCCCTGGAAACGGATGCTTGGGCTCGCGCTGGTGCCCGGCGAAACACTCCGGCAAGCGGAAGTAGTCGAACAGCGAAGCCGCCTCAAACTGCGCCTCGCACAGCTTAAACATCAGTTCGTGCAGGCCATAGCGGGCAAAGGCCAGCGCAAACACCGCATTCTCCACGGGCCATACCGTGCCGCGGTGGTAGGCATACGGATTGTATGCAGGGTGCTTCGCGGAGAGCGTGCGGATTCCCCAGCCGCTGAACATATCGGGCGCCATGAGGCGCGCGGCGACTCGCTTTACGTGGTCAGTTTCCACGATGCCGCTGGCCAGGGCATGCCCCGGGTCGGAAGCAATGGACTTGATCTGGCGCTTCCTGGAATCAAGACCCATGGCGATGTAGCCTTCGCTCTCCATCCAGAATGCCTCGTTGAAGCGCTTCTTCAGCTCGCTGGCCTCATCGAAGAACCGCGCCGCCAGGTCCTTTTCGTCCAGCCACCACAACACCTCGGATAGATGAAGCTTGGAAACGTAGGTGAAGGACTGCATCTCGCAGGTGCCCAGCGGGGCGCGCACTTGCGAGCCGTCTTCGTACACGATGGCGTCGCCGGAATCCTTCCAGCCCTGATTCTTTTCGCCCTGCTGGGAGCGCGTTTTGTATTCGTAAAAACCGTCGCCGTCCGGGTCGCCGTATGTGTCGGCCCATTCCAATCCCTTGAGCGCAGGTTCGATGAGCGGCCGGACCAGTTCCTTGTTCCCGGTCCAGTGCCACAGGCCGGCCACGACCACGGGATAGTACATGGCGCCGGTGACGCCGCCGTAGTAGCAGCCGTGAGGATTGAAATTGAGCGTGGCCAGGGGATTTGTGTGAACTTCGTGCACAATGCGGCCGGGTTGCTCGTCGCGCCAGTCGTCCTTCTTAGTG
>DASSQB010000549.1:0-8219 GCA_035702725.1 Terriglobales bacterium
GCCTTCGCGCCCGGCACGATTCAGGGTTTCATAAGCGTTGTACGCGCGGCCCGACCAGATGAGCGCCAGCAGAATCCCGATAAAGATGGGAAGCACAAACGCGAACTCAACCAGCTCCGCGCCCCGTTCTCTGCGGCGCGAGGCAGGCACGTGGCCGCGATTGGCTGTTGTTCTTCCAAAACAAATCATGACGAAGTAGGCTCCCAGAGCCGAATTGCCGGTATATGTTGTCTAAGTCTAAAGGCCCGGGAAAAGTTAAAGTAGGCCACGAAGGTGCCATTACCTTGGATTACTCCAGTAATAATGCGGGTTTGCGCCCGGTGGGAAGTGCCAAGATTGGTTAGTGGTCGGCTAGTCGAGCCGTACCAGGAAAACCGCGCCTTCGGGGGTGTGGGTGTCGCGGGCCACTTCTTCGGCGCGCTGCTTGTCATCCTGCAGCACGCGCACCTGCAGCCACCAGTTTCCGGTGGGGCTGGCAAACTCGTGTACCCGGGCCGTGTGGTAACGGCGGGCTAAATGGTCACGCAGTTCCGTGGCCGACTCCTGGTCGTCGAAGGCCCCGATCTGCACCGCCCAGCGGCCGCCCGCATTCAGGGGTGCTGGCGTCTGTAGCAGTTCCACTTTCACCCTGGCCAGGCCGGGGCGCCACACGTCCGCTGCCTTGGCGGCGGCCAGCGATAGGTCAATGATGCGTCCGGGGATGAACGGCCCGCGGTCGGTGATGCGCACCACCACGGAATGCTGCGTGCTTACGTTGGTAACCCGCACGATGGAACCTAAGGGCAGGGTCCGATGGGCGGCGGTAAGCGCGTTCATATTGTAAATCTCGCCATCGGAAGCTTTCCGATTGTGGTACGGTGGCCCGTACCAGCTGGCGATGCCGGTTTCCACGAAGATGGGCTGGCGAATGGCCGGCACCGGAGCGGGCTGGGAAGGAATGCTGGGCGCGCTGGAAGTTGCCGCCGGCGGCGGACTTTCAGGAATGCTGGGAGCCGGGGGCACGTTCACCCGCGCGCTGCGGTGGCTGCAGCCGCTCAGCAGCAAGGCGCCGCCCACTAACAGCAGAACGGCTGTGCGGCTCACTCTCAACGCTGCCGGTCCATGTAGTCGGCGAACTGCGCCAGCTTCCTGGCCGCCGTTCGCAGCGCCTGGGTAGAGTGGCTGCGCACGGCTGGAACCACCTCGTCGTTGAGGTAGGAAATAATGTTCTCTGCTTCCTTGTCCAAGCCTGTCTTCTCCAGCGAACGCCCCAGTTTCTTGCCCGCGGCTTCTACTTTCTTGCTCGCCCTTGCAAAAGCCTGGTCGAAGCGGGTTTTGAGGTCGTCCGATGGATCGCGTTTGGAGGCCAAGTGCCACCTTCCTGAGGACTTAGGGAGGCCAGAGACCTTCATTATCGGTCCCTGGGAAAGGCCGGTCAATCGCCACTTTCCGGCTTTGTACCTGGTTAGGAACGGGGGTAAGCGATGGCAAACATTACCCCCCAGATTACTTCTGAGTTAAAGGACTTCGGCACGTAGATTGCTCTTGGGGCAGTGGGGATGAGAACTGGGGAAGTTATGCGTGCCTGGATTGTAGCTTTGGTGGTGGTTGCGACGTGTGTGAGCGCAGCCGCCCAGAGCGATACCGGACCGGATAAAGATCTGCCCTCGGCTCCCTCCCCGCAGGGCTCGCCCGTTGCCGTGGAACCACTGGGACCGCCCGTCTACACGCCACTTACATCGCATCAAAAGTTCCACATTTTCGTGCAGCAAACCTACTCCGTTTACACGGTAGCCAACACCGCTTTCGACGCCGGCTGGGCGCAGATGACCGACGATTGGCCTGCCTACGGCCAGGGCATGGAAGGATATGGCAAGCGCTACGGCGCCCTGCTGGCCAACCACGAAGCCGGCACTTTTTTCGAAAACTTTCTTTTTCCCACGCTGCTTCGCCAGGATCCACGCTACTTCCGCAAGGGCGAGGGGCATTCTCTGTTCGCCCGCCTGCCCTATGCCGTCAGCCGTGTGATGGTGACGCAGTCCGATAGCGGGCACAGCACCTTCAACAGTTCCTTGCTGCTGGGCCTGCTGTTTGTTGACGGCGTGACCAATGCTTACTACCCGCGGCCGGAGCGCGGCTTTGGCAATACCATGACCCGCTTTGGGGGAAGCGTGCTCAGCAGCGCGGAAACCAACTTGCTGCGCGAATTCATGCCCGACATGATGCGCGTCTTCCACCGCCACGAACCCGAAAAGCTCAAGAAACTGGAACAACTGGAGAAGAAGGTCCCGCTGGCGGAAAAGCTGACCCATCCCGACGACGGTACCGTCCAGCCTGCCAGCGCGTCCAGCGGCGTTTCCACACCACCAACTGGCGGGGCGGCGGGCAAGGCTGGCGCGGCCGGCAGCAATCAGAATTCCCCCTTGCCTTCGTCCCAGGGCAATGCCCCCTCCACATCCCAGCACTAATTTGTTTCAGCGGCTAGAGCCGTTTCTCCAGATGGCTGTCCGGGATGCCTGAAGGCATGCCCTGATACAAACCAGGCGCTCGCCGCGACGGAGCAAAGATCTCGAACCACACTGCCGGCACGCCGGCACTTTCCTTCCTGTCATTCTGGGCGCACGCGATTCGAGGCGCAGCGAGGTCAGCGCGAGTCGAAGGACCCTTGAGTTTCGCCAATGGTGCAGAAGAGGTGTGTATCAGGGCGTGCCTTCAGGCGTGCCGAATCTGAACACCGGGGAAAATCCCGCTTTAGCCGCTGTACCACCAGCCACAACGAAGAAAGGCGGCGCCTGGGCGCCGCCTGTTCCTTAATCGCAACACTGTGTCCGAATCTGGCCTGCCTCAGTACACCTCTTCGTGCGAGGCCAGCACGCGCAACACGGCACGGTCGGACATATGGTTGGTCCAGCAACTGTCGTAGTTCAAGGTCAGGTTGCCGCCACCGCTCCAGGCCAATGACGGCGCTCCCGGTGGTCCGCTTGAGGGCAAGTATTTGGGCGGGTTGGCGCTGCAGTTCTGGCAGATATTCGCGATAAACAACCCGCCATTGATCGTGCCCGAGCCGCTGCCTTTGTATACCAGGCTGCCGTTGCCAATGATCAGCACTACGCCGTTGTAGCTGGGTGAGCCGGTCATGGTCAATGTCCCGGTGACCAGCAGGATCCCCGCCCCGGACTGGCTGCCGCTCCAGGTGTAATCTCCGTTCACCACGGTGATAAGCGGACTGCCATTGGTGCCCAGGCTGGGGATGGTGGGATTGTTGGTGTTGTATGTCTGGTCGGCAGCGTATTGAACGTTATTCACCAGCTGCTGCAAGCCCCCAACCGTGTTCAGAACTCCCAGGGCATTGTAGGAGTTGACCACGCTGGGCGTGCCGCCCGCACCCTGATAGTTGCCCTTGCGGTTGCTAGGGATGTCGCCGATGATGGTGGCGGTCGAGTTAGCATCATATGCCGCCACCGCCGGTTGGGTCGGGGCGGAATAAGGCGAACTGCAGCCGTCGGCGGGCGGATTCTGAGCTGGATTATGGATGTCCACGCCGGTGATGGTCAGCGCGTTGGAGTTCGGCGGATTGAAGTTCGGGCCCGCGCCGTCGAAGGTGATGGAGCCGGGCAGTGGGGGGACCACAAGATTGGCCACCTCGTATTGTGTCATCTTGCGCGAACCGTCGGGCAGCCTGGCCAGTGAGGTCAGCACATAAACGGAGCGCATGTTGTCCGCTTCGCAGGCGGCAAAACCATTCGGCAATGGCGTCTCGTAATAGGGCGGAATTTGGGAATTAGGGTTCGTAACCGAGCAAACCGGCCGGTTGGCTGCCGGGCAGTTTCCAGCGGTAAGGTCCGGGCAATAGGGGAGCGCGTCCTGCTTCAGCGTAATCCGCACCCACTTATAGGGCGTCGCCGCGGCGGTGCCGGTGTTGGGGTCAAAGCTATTCACGGCTGTGTACCAGGCATTGCCGGCGGGCGCGGCTTGGGCGCAGGGCACGGTGGCCTGCGTCGCTACCAGGCCCAGCCCGGCGAAGTTCTCATGGCACAGTTCATCGTCGAAGTATGCGGTGTTCGGAGTCCATGGAGTCACCGGGTCGGCGGCGCCACTGGAATTGACGATGTAGACTACCGAGCCGGTCCCCGCAGCCGGTGCGGTGGTCGGCAAACTCCAGCCATTCGGGAACTTGTTCGAAGTGATATCGTACTGGGCGTTGTTCTGGTAAGCGCCGACGCACCCGGGGCAGGGAGCATAGCGCATGCGATCGCGCGCTTCTTCCAGGCCCGCCTTGGAGGCGTAATACGCGGTTTGCTCCCCGCGGAAATTGCTGTCAATGCCGGTTTCGGTCGTGGTCATGTACATCAGGCCCAGGCCGATGGCGGTGAGCAGCATTAGAGCGAACAGCACCACGATTAAAGCCATGCCGCGTTCGCGTTTTGATTGACCCGTCATACTTCCTCCCCAATCCTAGTTCTGAAGATTGACCAGCTTGACCATGGCGCGCATGGATACGCCCGACCGCAGATGCGTCTGTAAATCCTGCTTCGCCGAGAGCAGGTTCAGGGACACGCTGATCATGCGCACGTTGAGTCCTTGGGCTACATTGATGCCGGTATTCAGATTGGCCCCCTGCAGATCGTTAGGAACAGCTACCGCGTTTCCGTTCTGGTCATAAAAAGTGAACACCGCCGGCTGCTTGAAGGTCGCATAGAGAACGTCATTGTTGACGGCTACGCCACTGAAGAGCGTGGTGCCGGCTATGGCGTAGGGGGCGAGCCCGCCGGTGCTGTTGATCACATTCTGCAGCTGTGTGTTGTAGTTGATCTGCTGGGCGGTGGGAGCTGCCTGCACTTTGACTACCGCGCTGCGCATCATGGTGCAGGGGCAGTCACCGTTGGCGAGGGGCTGCAGCGTGTAACGGATGCTCTGCACGTTGCCGCTGTCGTCAATGTCGCCTTCAAACCAGATATCCGTCGCGGAGACGGCCACCAGCCCGGAGGCAACGTTCGCATTGTTCAGGGCGGGGGCCGCCAGCACGCCGGGGTTGTACATCTTCAGGCCGGGATAGCCGGAGCTGTGCAGGTCGCGCACGATCTGGTCGAGGAATTCTCGCGATTCCTGCGTAGTGTTAACGCGGTTCTCCTCCAGTCGGTACTTCTTCATGCCGTCCAGGATGGTGTTGAAGATAGCCCCCAGCACCAGGCTAAGCACCGCGACGACGATCAGCATTTCTATCAGTGAAAAGCCTGGTTGCCCTTTGTGCAAGTGTCGGCTCATGGTTTCCCCTAGTTTTCTGCCACCGCAACGGTGCCACTCAAAGTGACCGGCAGGATGTAAGAATTCGCAGCCGTGGTGCCAATCGGCTTAGCCGAAACGCGCACCAGGCGGGTGTAAACGGTGGGGCCGGCAACGTTCATGTCCAGCACGTTCCAGCGCACATCAAACTGCGAGGCTTGGCCGTTGGCCCGGCACACGTTATAGACCATGCTGTAGTTGTTGGCCGGCGCTGCCTGGGAAAAGTCAATCCTGCCGTTCGCTGTCAGGGCTGCGCCCGCTCCGGGCGCTGCGCCGCCGATGGCATTGATGACAAAGTTGTTGCCCAGGCAGTCGGTCAGGCTGATGTTGGCCACATTGTTGGTGCCCGCCAGCACGATCTGTTCCAGCACGCTCTGCCCCAGCAGCGTGGCCGTGGTGTCGCGTTGGCTGCGGCTGTTATTGGCCATGGCCATCACGAAGAGGCTGATCACCGCCGTCATTCCCACCGCTCCGATGCTGAGCGCGATGAGCAACTCGATCAGCGTCATGCCCGACCATCCGTTCTTGCGCGTAACTGATTTCATAGATCTCATTGCTCTCCCCATTTTGCACCGCCGCTGTTCAGCCACTCGCTCACCAGGCCGGTAGGTGTAATCGTTATGACCGCGTAACTGGGGCTGTTCGCGCCCACGTATACGAACTTGTAAAGAAATCCGACGGGATTGCCGTTGAACAATTCATCGCACCTGGTGCCGATCGGTTCATTGGTGGGAACCGGTCCCACACACGGCAGGCCACGATCGTTATAGGAAACGAACGCCGTCGGTCCCTGCTGGGCGTAATTAAGTCCGGTGACCCCTGGGGGGCAGGCTACCGATCCTACCGGCCCACAGGTGATCTGATTGGGCGAGGGGCCGCTGCCGTCCGTTACCAGCGAAACAAATTTGGCCATTGCCACTTGGGGTTCCGCGTTGCCGCAGGTTCCGTCGTAGTTGATATCTATGCACGCTATTTGCACGCCGTTGATGGTGGCGAAAACGATGCTGTAGGTCGTGTTGTTTTTTACTGCCAGTATGCGTGCCCGCTCGGCCAGCGTAGCCACATCCTGCGCCGAGCTTTGCAGCCTGACGACTTGCATGGTCTTGCTGATGGTTGGGAAAGCCGCCACCGTGACCACCATCATCACCACCAGGCAAATCAGCAATTCCAAAAGGCTGAAGCCGTTTTGCCACTTTCGACGGTTTTCCATGCCTTGACTCCTTGGGGATGGCCTATTCCAAAGCAGTCCGCTGGCCAAAAGAGTACGATTTTCTAAGTTGCTGAAAGCAGAGTGCTTACGGTATTCTCCGGACGCAACCCGAGGGCGCTCGGCCACCTTGAATGTTTCATTTCGTTACATTTTGTGAAGGTGGTCTCGAAGTGAAGCGCCAAGTCCTTGGGTTGAGAACTGGACCGAAAATGTTGGGATCCGCCTCAAGGCCAAAGAGCAAGGTTGAAGCAGGGTTCTCCGACGCGATATGGCCGCAAGGAACCCTTCGCGTCTTTCGCCGCCGCCTGCTCGACTGGTACGACCGCAACCGGCGCGACCTGCCTTGGCGGGGAACTCAGGACCCTTATCGCATCTGGATATCCGAGGTCATGCTGCAACAGACCCGGGTGGCTGCTGACATTGCTTATTACCAGCGTTTCCTGGAGCGCTTTCCGGATTTGGCGACGCTGGCTGCGGCCCAGCCAGACGCGGTGCTGGCCGCCTGGAGCGGCCTGGGTTATTACCGGCGGGCGCGGGCGCTGCACCAAGCTGCAAAGATGATGGTTGAAAAGCACGGCGGTCGCTTGCCGCGCAGCGTCGCTGAACTGGGCAATTTGCCCGGATTCGGCCCTTATACCGCCGCCGCCGTCGCCAGCATCGCTTTCCGCGAGCCAGTCGCGGTGGTGGATGGCAACGTGGAGCGCGTCCTCGCGAGGATTTTTGCCTGGCGGGAAAGCAAGCGCGACACGGTTTGGAAAACGGCGCAACGCTTGCTGGCTCCCGACCGCCCTGGCGACTTCAACCAGGCGATGATGGAACTGGGCGCCACTGTGTGCCTACCGGCGCAGGTCCAGTGCGCGGCTTGCCCGCTGTTCCCCTGGTGCCGCACCCGCGGCCTGGGACCGGCAAAACAAAAAGAGCGCCGCCGGCGGCAGCAGCTGCACTACCGTCTGGCACAGCGCAGAAAGGCCATATTCCTGGTGCAGCGCGGACGCGATTCGTCGCTTATGCCCGGCATGTGGGAACTGCCGGAAGTACCCCTCAACGGCGTGCGCCCGCAGATTGCATTACGCCTGCGGCATTCGATCACGGTCACGGATTTCAGAATTGAAGTCAGCACCGGCGAGCCGCCCACGGGCATTCGTGGCCGGTGGGTGACGCAAAAGCAAGTGCAAGAGCTTCCGCTTACCGGGTTAACCAAAAAAATCCTGCGCCGCGCCAATTTCATCTAAGGTTTGTAAGCCAGTAGAATTTGTGAAACATTTTTGAGGAGGAACAACAGATGCCTGCTTTGAGCGCTGGCAAAGCCGCCCCCGAGTTCACGCTGGAGAAGATGGATGGCGGCAAATTCAACCTGCGCGAGGCCCTCAGTCGCGGGCCGGTACTGGCGGCGTTTTTCAAAATTTCCTGCCCGGTGTGCCAATTTGCGCTGCCCTATGTGGAACGTCTCTACCAGGCATACAAGGGGAAGAACGTCACCATCGTCGCCGTTTCGCAGAATAATAAGAGCGACACCGCCAACTTCCTGCGGGAGTACAAGCTCACTCTTCCCGTGTTGCTGGACGACACCACCAGCTATCCCGCCTCCAACGCCTACGGCCTGACCAACGTGCCCACTCTGTTCTGGGTTGAACGTGACGGCGAAATCGGCTTGAGCAGCGTGGGTTGGAACCGGGCTGACATGGATCAGATCAACCGGTTCATGGCCGAAGCCGGCCGCGGCCAACCGGCCGTCATCTTTTCGCCG
>DASSQB010000550.1:0-2690 GCA_035702725.1 Terriglobales bacterium
CACCGCCGCAAGTCCCAGGGCAACTTCCGCGCGCTCGCGCTCCGGAATGAGCGGCCGCGACGGGCCTTTCAGCCGCCGCACGCTGTCATCGGAGTTCAGCGCCAGAATCAGAATGTCGCCCAGCGTCCGCGCTTTTTCCAGCAGCCGGATGTGGCCGGGATGCAGCAGATCATAGCAGCCGTTGGTGAAGACCACGGTCTTACCGGCAGCCTTCCACTCTGCCCGCGCGCGCACTAATTCGTCCCGGCTGTAAAAGGTTCCCACACTTTCAATGTAGGACACGAGAGCGGGCCTGTCCATTCATTACAGGCGCTTATATCGGACACGGTAGACGACGAGAAAGAGGACGCACCAAACCACAACTAGCGCCACGGATACGCCTTCTGAGGCAAATCGCACGCCTAAACTGCCCAGCACGGCCGTGACCAGCAGGAAGAAAATCCGGCTCTCCGCGAGAATTTGGCGGGACCAGCATTTTAGGCGGCTTTCTTGAAAACCACAAATTCAGTCCGGGTCGCGGCTATCCGTTGGGCCTTCAGGAGCAGATAGCGGAGGTTCTTGTATCCGCGGCCGCGGCGCAGCAGTGACTTGATATTCCCATTCACCGCCTCCACCACACCCAGAGGCACCTTGGTTCGACAGTAATTCAAGATTCCATCGAGGTGATCCAGCAGCATCATGGCCAACTTCTGGAAGGGCTCCAGCCGCTGCCAACGGAGTTGACCGATCCAGCGTTGCAGGTAATTCAGCATCGCGCCCTCGTACTGGTACGTCCACAGGCGGTCCAAGCTCTCTTTGAGAAGGTAGGCTTTGAACAGCTTCCGGTTCATGGCGAAGAGTTGGTTCAACTCCTGGCGCTTACCGGCGGTCAGGTTCACCCATCGGCTCAGCAGCAGCCAGCGTTTCCCTTTCACCAGGTCTCGCACCCTTCCGCCCTTGCGGAAAAACTCCGCGCGGCGCACTTCATCGATGGCGTTATTGGCGTGCTGCATGATGTGGAACTTGTCATAGACGATTCGGCAATTCGGAGCCCACTGCTCGATGCTCAACCGGAAGGGTTCCCACATGTCTACACATGTCGCCTCAATACCGCGCCGCTGTCGCGCGCTCAAATCTTCCTGGAAAAATGCGTCCAGGGTTTCCTTCTTGCGTTCCCGACCGAACCACAGCGGCTCAGCTGTCTCCAGATTGCACACCACCGTGAGGAACTTCTGTTTCTTGCCCAGGTGAATCTCATCTACGCCCATTTGCCGAAGCGCGGGTTTACGCCTCGCCGCCGCCCAACGCTCCAGGTATCGTAAGTCGATCGCCCGTACCGTGCTTTCCGCTAGCCCAAACCGCTTGGCCACTTGTCTGGCCGCTGCGCTCTCGCAGGCCTCGCCCACCGCGTCCTCGAAGCGCTGGCTGAATGGCGCCTTGCTCGGCAGCAGCGGCACTTTCTCCACCTTCACGCCGCAGTCCGGGCATTTCACCCGATACACCTCGATATGTACCGTGGTTTTGAACGTGCTCCAGGGCAAATCCCGCACCGCCCGTTCGTTACAGTCATAGACATGTTGAAACTTGTGCCCGCAGCCTGAGCACTCCAATTTCCGGTTGCCGCGCTTCCGTCGGACCCATAACTCCAGGATCTTGTTCTTCTCGTCGATTTCGTGCCGGTAAACGCGGTAACCGGGCCATTGAAGGATTCGGGTGAACTCGTTGTCGCTGGGCAATCCCTGAGTTTAACCGGAAAAACTTCGGCGCTCGGCTGACTGATCCAGGTCGAGAACCCTACTGGGAACCGGAGCGGTCTTCTACGAACCCGTGACAGACGGCCGTTCCATGCCATGGTGTTAAAATGATCGGCGTATATGCGGTTGCCAGTCCAGTTGGGGCTCTTTCTATGCTTGCTGCCGCTGTGCAGCACTGCGCAAATGATCGCTGACCAGTGCCGGTCGGTAATGACCGCCGAGCGCGCAAGGGGCGGATTCGAGATGGGTCACATTGATAACCCATTGGCTGAGCCGATTGTGCAGCGGGACTTTACTGGAATCGTCCTCGGCGAACACGATGGCGAGCCGAGAGATTCGGCCCTGGTCCAGGTTCGCGGAAAGGGAACCAAAGGCTTGATCAGGAAAACGAGGACAAACTCGTCCGGCGCGTTCCGAGCAGGGCCCTTACGGCCTGGAATTTATTTCTTTGTTGCCGTAGCGCCGGGCTTCCAGTCGGTGTCCGGATGTCTTGTAATCGACCGAAAAACCAAAAGCCGTTCTGCCGTGACTCTCCGATTACCCCTTGGGGTCTGACCGCCCATCGGCGTTGTGGCCCGAGGCTTCAGTTTCGACGATGCTGGGTCACTTTTGGAAAGCAGACCTGGGTCAATCTTCGCGAGCGCCAGAGGAAAAGTCCATTTCTGTGAATGGCCGTCATTTCACCGTTCCTACGAATTCTCGCTCAGAGCCGAAAATCCAGGCCGCGATTTCGGCGAACGTAATGTGCTTGACCGAATTCCAGATCATGGCAGCGCCCCCTGGGAAGATGCTACCACCCATGGCGGCGACGATTTCAGCGCGTGCCCGGCAATTCGAGAAGTTCACTCACGGCCGGCTGGCTCGCGGGCAGGTTAGCCTCGAGATAGTCGATGCCCGCCGGAGTGATCACGAAATCACTGTTATCCGCGTTGCTGAGGTAGCTTCTATTTTGCAGGT
>DASSQB010000551.1:0-2070 GCA_035702725.1 Terriglobales bacterium
TGCTGCCTTTTGTCGCTGGTGAGGGCGAGAAGAGTAGGCGGCGCCGGCCGATCGCAGTGCTTACCGTATTGCTACTGGCGGTCGCACTCGGAACGTTTACGAGGCTTGCGAGCTACACTCCGTGGTCCCCCAAAATGAATGCCTGGAGCGGGGCGCCGGTGCCGGAACGGTATCTTCAAGGCAGATCCCCGCTCGAGCTTCAAGGGGCGCTGGTCTTTCAGGACAAGCAGTGCCGGAACTGCCATGCGCTGGGTGGGGAGGGCGGCGAGCGGGGTCCAGCCCTCGACGATGTGGCGGTCCGCATGACCGAGGACCAGCTAATCCGCCAGGTGCTGCAAGGGGGAGGCAACATGCCTGCGTACGGCAGGAATCTGAGCCCGGCGGAAGTCACGGCCCTCGTGGCGTTCCTGGAAACCCTGCATCCGCCCACACAGGCGCCAGCACAAAACGCCGCGATAGCCGGCGGAACGGAGGCCAGCGGGGATCAGCCCCGGGAGGCCGCCCCTAGGATTCACTGATGAGCCCAGCAGCCCAAGCCGCGCTCGAATCGTGGTCTCTCCCCGTCCCACTGACCCTGGGTCTTGTCGTCGTCGGGTTCCTCTACTTAAGAGGCTGGCTCCGTTACCGGAACGCTTCTCCGAACACCATTCCCGCGTGGCAGTTCGCCGTGTTCCTGACGGGGCTGTTTTTCTTCTGGATCGCGGAGGGCTCTCCCCTGCTGGCGATCGATGACGACCTCCTCACGATACACATGGTACAGCACATCCTGCTCATGGGAGTTGCGCCCCCACTGATTCTGTTAGGAGCTCCAGCACTGCCAATGCTGTACGGATTGCCGCGGCGCTTCGTCCGCAACGTGTTGCGTCCTCTTTTCAGATGGCCTTTGCTGCGAGGGCTGGGACGCACGCTGACTCATCCGGCATTCGCCTGGTTGGCGTTCGCTTTCGCCTTGATCGGATGGCATTTGCCTGCAGCCTTTGAGATGGCTCTGCGGTCTAGCCTGTGGCACGACGTCGAGCATGCCTGCTTTTTTTGGACGGGGATACTATTCTGGTGGCCTGTAATCCAGCCGTGGCCGAGTGTCGCCAGATGGCCCCGCTGGCGCATCCCTTTGTACCTGTTCTTTGCCACTTTGCCCTGTGATACTCTTTCCGCATTTCTGACGTTTTGTGGCCGCGTTGTTTATCCGTACTATCTATCTGCGCCACGGCCCTTCAGTCTTTCACCGCTCTTGGACCAGCAATTTGCCGGGGCCCTGATGTGGGTGTGTGCAACGTTTATCTACTTAATCCCCGCCGTCATCATCACCGTCCAGCTTCTCTCGGCTCCCACCGCACAATTCGCGCGGCGCGGCCAAGCCGCGGCGCAGAGGGCACCGGCACTGGAACGCCGTTCCGAGGCGGAGGTCTTCTGAAAATGGCAATCGAAACGACCATACCACCCAGGGAGTTGGCGGCTGGCAAGCGGCATCACCTCGTCCAAGCCTTAGCCGACTACTGGGCACTTAGCAAACCGGAAGTGAATTTTCTAATTGCCATCACAACCTTCGCCGGCTTCTGCCTTGCACTTCCAAGTCAATCCAGGCCGTTTCCTTTCGTATTGCTTATAAACACCCTGTTGGGCACCTTGCTCGTAGCAAGTGGAACAGCTACCCTGAATCAATATATCGAGCGACAATTCGATGCTCAGATGCGGCGGACTGCGCGGCGGCCATTGCCTGCCGGCAGACTGGAAGCTTCGGCAGCACTGCGATTCGGAATAATTCTCGCCTGCGCCGGTGGCCTCTACTTGGCCATGGCCGTCAATCTGCTTGCCAGCCTGCTCGCGGCTCTCACGTTACTGAGCTATCTGTTCCTCTACACGCCACTCAAACGAAAGACACCGCTCTGCACGCTGGTCGGCGCTTTCCCTGGTGCCATGCCTCCGCTGATCGGATGGGCAGCAGCATCGGGCAGGCTGAGCATGGAGGCCTGGGTCCTCTTTGCCATGCTCTTCCTTTGGCAATTCCCTCATTTCATGGCGATCGCCTGGATGTACCGGGAGGATTATACTCGCGCAGACTATTCGGTT
>DASSQB010000552.1:0-6213 GCA_035702725.1 Terriglobales bacterium
GTTCCGGATTTGAAGGGTAGCCAGGGCACCTTCTGCTTCTGCACCACCGGCTCGGACGGCGAGAAATTCGAGGAAGGCGGCGTGCGTATTCCCATGGAGCGCCATAACGGCATATTTCGCTCCCACATTCCCGGCCCCGACGACCCCATGAGCGAGCAGCCGGGCAAGGAACTGCGCGCCGAATTCCGCCTGCGCGCTTTTCCCGAGCGTGGCGAAGCCCGTATCGAGCTCGACACCGAACGCCTCACCCTCAAGCTGGGTCAATACTCGGAGTGGGTCTCGGTGCAGTTCAAGGCCGGCTTCGGCCTCACCGCCCACGGCATCTGCCGCTTCTACCTTAAGCAACTGGCGCCGGAAGTGGAGCTCTACGTCACGCCGGTGAACATTGACCCCGGGCGGCCCGACCTGCCCATCTCTCACCCGCTCACTTACTCGATGTATCTGGCGCGCCTCTTCGGGCCTTACGCTACGCTGGGGCTGGCAGAGGACACCTGGGCGCTGAACGAGCAGGTGCTCGACGACGACGCCTTCCTGGTGCAGGCCTACGGCAATCACGAAGACCGCGAGCGCATGCTTTTTGACGCGCTGGAGAAGACTCCGCGTGGCGTCTGCGTATGCGTTTTCGACACCACCGACCGCGTACAGCATATGTTCTGGCGCTATCTCGAAGAGTCGCATCCCGCTCAGAAACAGTATCCGCTCCAGCAGCGCCACGCCCGGGTGATCGAGGAGCTTTATCAGCGGGTGGACCGTGTGGTCGGTCAGGTCATGGAGCAGTTGGATAAGGATTCCCTGCTGCTGGTCATCTCCGACCACGGCTTCCAGAATTTTGCCCGCGGCCTCAACCTGAACACCTGGCTGCTTCAGAACGGCTACCTGGCGCTCAAGCCCGGCGCCAATGGCCGTGGCGAGTGGTTTCACGACGTGGACTGGTCGCGTACCCGGGCTTACAACTTTGGCCTGAATGGATTGTTCTTGAACATTCGCGGGCGCGAACGTAATGGCATTGTAGAGCCGGGTGAGGCCGCGGCCCTGAAGAGGGAATTGCGACAGCAACTCGACGGCTTAAGCGATCCGCTGACCGGCAAGGTTGCCGTCAGCGGCATCTGGGAGAACGATTCCGTCTATACGGGTCCGTACGTGGGCGCCTCGCCTGACCTGATCGTCGGCTACGGCGACGGTTACCGCGCCTCCTGGGACGCGGTTACGGGCAAAGTTTCAGAGGGCATTTTCGAGGACAATACTAAGGCCTGGAGCGGCGACCACTGTGTGGATCCGCGGCTGGTACCCGGCGTGTTGTTTTCAAATCGCAAGATCGCCGAGACCCAGCCCGCCATCGCCGACGTGGCCCCCACCATTCTTCGCCTCTTCGGCCTGCCTACCCCGCCCCACATGGACGGGAAATGCTGGACCTGGTCCGCTCCGGCTTCGGCCGCCGCCAGCGCCGACTAGAACTGCAGAGGGACAGACGCCCCCGCCTCGGCCGAGCGCAGCTCGGCTGACTTCTGCTGTCAGTACTTCACGATCGCGGCAAAGGATTTGGCATCCAGGCTGGCGCCACCGACCAGGGCGCCATCAATTTCCTGCTGGGCCATAAGCGACTTGGCGTTGTCGGGCTTGACGCTTCCGCCATAGAGAATGCGCAGGTTGCGGGCGAGTTCGTCGCCTAGCGCCTTGGCGGCCTGCTGGCGGATGACATGATGAGCGTCGGCGGCGAGCTCGGGCGTGGCGGTGCGGCCGGTGCCGATCGCCCATACCGGTTCGTAGGCGACGACCAGGCGAGCGGCTTTCTCGCCGGAAATGCCGCGGAAAGCACCGGTACACTGGCGGCGAAGAACTTCTTCCGTGAGGCCAGCTTCGCGCTCCTGGATGACCTCGCCGACACACACAATGGGCGTCAGTCCAGCCTCCAGCGCCCGCTCCAGCTTTTTGTTCACCGTATCGTCGGTCTCACCGAAGTACTGGCGGCGCTCGGAGTGGCCGATGATAACGTGGGTGCAGCCGCAGGCCAGCAACATCGCAGCGGACACCTCTCCCGTGAAAGCGCCCTCCGTCTCCCAGTAAAGGTTCTGGCCGCCGATTGCCACATGGGAACCTTTCGCCGCCTCCACTGCCGCCGGCAGGCAGACGAAGGGCGGGCAGACGGCAATTTCATCGCGCGTGTGGCTGGCGACCAGGGGCAGGAAGGCGCGGAAGAAATCGCGCGCCTGGTCGGGCGTCTTGTACATCTTCCAGTTGGCGGTAATAAGTTTTTTGCGAGGCATATGGTTGTACCGCCGCCATCAGCGGGCGGAAGGGCGGGCTCGCCTGCTCTGAGCGAAGTCAAAGAGCCCGCCAGACAGCCGGCCATAGGCCGGCGCTACGGTTAAGGCGCGTCTGTCAGGGCTTCCACTCCGGGAAGTTTTTTGCCTTCCATGAACTCGAGCGAAGCGCCGCCGCCGGTGGAAATGTGAGTGATGCGGTCAGCAACGCCGGCATCGTGCACAGCGGAGACAGTATCGCCGCCGCCGACAATCGAGGTCACGCCCGCGTTATCAGCCACAGCCCGCGCCAGCCGCTTGGTTCCGTGTGAGAAGGGCTCAACTTCGAACACGCCCATGGGCCCGTTCCAGACAATGGTGCGGGCGCCGGCGGCTTCGGCGCTGAAAGATTCCACCGTCCTGGGGCCAATATCGAGCGCCATCTGGTCGGCGGGAATTTCAGTGACAGTGCGGGTCATTGCCGTGGGGTCAATCTTCTGCGCCACCACGTGATCCACCGGCAGCAGAAACTTCATGCCCTTAGCCTTGGCATCCTGCAGAATCTGCCGCGCCAGGTCGAGCTTATCCTCCTCCACCAGCGATTTCCCTACCGGCTGGCCCTGCGCCTTGAGGAAGGTGTAGGCCATGCCGCCGCCGATGAGCAGGGCATCCACCTTGGTCATCAGGTTGCGGATTACCCCGATTTTGTCGCTCACCTTAGCTCCGCCCAGGATGGCCACAAAGGGGTGCTCAGGATGTTGCATGGCGCGGCCCAGATACTCCAGTTCCTTCTCCATGAGCAGGCCTGTGGCGGATTTTTGCAGAAACCTGGTGATGCCCACCGTGGAGGCGTGAGCCCGGTGCGCCGTGCCGAAAGCATCGTTGACATAAAAGTCAGCGAGATGCGCCAACTGGCGGGAAAACTTCTCATCGTTGGCTTCCTCTTCCGGGTGGAAGCGCAGGTTCTCGAGCAGCAGGGTCTGCCCTTTTTCCAGTTTGCCCGCCATTTCCTCGGCCTGCACGCCGACACAGTCGGTGGCGAAGCCCACGTTCTCTCCGCGCCCGAGCTGGGTATCGAGCAGCATGCGGAGGCGCTCGGCCACCGGCCGCAGGCTCATGCGCGGGTTCACCTTGCCCTTGGGCCGCCCGAGGTGCGACGCCAGGATCAGGCGCGCCCCATGGCGCAGCGCGTACTCGATGGTGGGGAGGGTCTCGCGAATGCGGGTGTCGTCCAGCACGCCGCCATCCTCGGAGAGTGGCACATTGAAGTCCACCCGCATGAAGATACGGTGGTCGTTCAAGGGCAGGTCGCGGATGGAAAGTTTGCCGATGCCTTCACGATGCAGAACAGCTTGCCGATGAGTGCTCACAGCGGACTCCTTGCGAGGGTGGAGAGCCGCCCTCGCGGACAGCCGGCGGGACGCCGGCGCTAAGTTGTCTCTACAGGCCCTTGCTGCCGATGAAGTTGATGAGGTCGCGAACGCGGCATGAATAGCCCCATTCGTTGTCGTACCAGGCGATGACCTTCACCAGGTTGCCGTTGATCACGCGCGTCATAGGGGCATCCACGATGGAAGAGCGCGAGTCGCCGCGATAATCCATGGAGACGAGCTCCGCATCTTCGTAACCCAGGTAACCTTTGAGCGGGCCGGAGCCGGCAGCCTGCTTCATGGCCGCGTTCACTTCCTCCGCCGTGGTCTTCTTCTCCACGTAGGCAACCAGATCCACCACCGAAACGTTGGGAGTGGGCACGCGCATGGCAAAGCCATCGAGCTTACCCTTCAACTCAGGAATCACCAGGTGCAGCGCCTTGGCCGCGCCGGTGGAAGTGGGAATCATGCTCAGGGCAGCGGCACGGGCGCGGCGCAGGTCCTTATGGGGGAAGTCCAGGATGACCTGGTCGTTGGTGTAAGAGTGGATAGTGGTCATGCTGCCGGTGACAATCTTGAAGGAATCGTTCACCACTTTGGCCACCGGCGCCAGGCAGTTGGTGGTGCAGGAGGCGTTGGAAATCACATTGTGCTTGACCGGGTCGTATACCTGCTGGTTGACCCCCAGAACAATGGTGACATCCTCATTCTTGGCGGGCGCCGAAATGATGACCTTCTTCACCGGGCCCCGGAGGTGCTTTTTGGCCTCTTCGGCGTTGGTGAAACGGCCGGTGGACTCCAGAACCACCTGGGCTCCTACCGAGTCCCAGGGCAGCTTGGCCGGGTCCTTCTCGGCAAAGACGCGGATGCTGCGGCCGTCAACACGGATGCAGTCGCCGCCGGCGCTGATGTCGTTGCTCAGATTCCCTAAGATGGAGTCGTACTTGAGCAGGTGGGCCAGGGTCTTTGGATCGGTGAGGTCATTCACCGCCACAAATTCGAGATTGCGGTCGGTGAGAGCGGTGCGCAGAACGTTGCGCCCAATGCGGCCGAATCCATTAATGCCGACTTTGATTGCCATAATGCCTCCGATGGGTGCGAAATGAAGGGTAAGTTGAGGGCCGCTTGCGTAACCAAAAATCGTAACATCGCCCTTGCTGGAGGGGCAAATTAGCGCGGCACAGGTCTCTGTGATGGATGCCACAGTAATGCTGTGCGTTTTGCCAAGCTCCGAAGCTTACATTGCTCCGCAAGCGAGGGATGTGTTACAAGGCGGGAGATGAGCAAGTGGATTCGGGAGCGCATGCGTCGCCGCCGAAAAAAGACTGGCAGCAGCGCCGGTCAGGGGGAAACTCTGCCGCCGCTGCAGCCGAACTTTCTTACCAACGTGATGCCGCCTCAGGCGCCGGAGCCAGGGGCGGAGGAGAAGCAAACCGAAGAAGCGACGCCGCGGGTCCCGGCTGTAGCTGAACCTCCGGCCGCAGCCGAGCCTGCGCCCGGCAAGGTGGAGGGACAGCGCGCGCCCGGCAAAAGGCGCCGCCGTGGGCGGCGGGGGCGCGGCGGGCGCGGTCCGGCGGCAGCCCGCCCGGTTGCGCCATTGCAGCCGGCCTATCCTGAGCCCCCTGAGGCAGCTACCCTCCCCGAGGCGACATTGGCAGCGGAGCCCCAAAAGCATGCTGCTCGGCACCCGCAACGTACGGCGGCTGCTGCCCAGCCGCGGCATCCGAAAGGAGTCGTCATTTTGGCCATCGGGCTGCCCGGCTCCGGCAAGAGCACCTGGTTCAAGCGCCGGGACGCGGTGCCGCTTTCCAGCGACGTGATTCGCTCCATGCTGTTCGACGATGTCACCGAGCAGCGCTTTCAGGATCTGGTGTTCTCTACCCTGCGTTCCCTGCTGCGGGCGCGCCTGGTGGCGCGTATGCCGGTGAATTACGTGGACGCCACCAATCTTTCACCTCACGATCGGCGGGGATGGATCAAGATGGCGCACGACTTCGGCTACGAGGTGCAGGCGGTTTATTTCGATGTGCCCACGGAAGTGTGCATGGAGCGGAATGCACGCCGCAACCGGGTGGTGCCCGAAGAGGTGATGCAGCGCATGGCGGGCAAGCTGCGTGCCCCCAAGTTTGAAGAAGGCTTCTCTAAGATTACTGTGGTGCGAGTAAAACGGGCGGAGGGGGGAGACGGAGAAACGCAGAGTGTGTGATGTTCACCTCGCAGCTGAACCCGCATTTAATTGGGAACCCTGATACCCCGCTGAAGGCCGATACTTCCACACGGGCACGCCGCACATGGCTGCGCCACCCTGACCCTTCGAACCCGTACCTCCTCGGAATGACGCCTTGGTTCGCAACACCGCGCGCTAACCGTCGCCACCTTGTTGTTTGGGCGGGCAGCCTGGCGGCTTGGCTGTTAGTGGCATTCCTGAGCGGGTGCGGGGGCTCAAGTTCCAGCCAATCTACGCCTCCGGTTTTGACGAATCCGGCAGTCAGTCTGCGCCAGATTGTGGGCGGACTCACGGCTCCACTCGATTTGCAAGAACCAGACGACAACAGCGGGCGGCTGTTCGTCGTGGAGCAGGGTGGCACGATCCGCATCGTGCA
>DASSQB010000553.1:0-7848 GCA_035702725.1 Terriglobales bacterium
GCTGACCATGCCAGCATTCCCGCCAGTACAACCGCCAAACAAATATGGATTCGCTGTGCGCCTGACTTCATCACTTAATTCCCATCCTGCAGTTGTTCTTGTACCTGATTAGCGGGGTGGCACACGCCACCCCGGCCCCTATGCGAGCCATTAGCAAACTGCATGATCGGTTTTGGAGGGCTACACCGGCAAGTTACGCACGTCTTAAGTCGGGCGATAGCACGGGAAGAAAAATACACGCAACCTAAACGAAACCTGAGGGTTTCTCACCCAACGCGCTTTTCGTTGGGTGGAGGGGATTTATTCACTCGAGTGTCTGCTTACGTTCATCGGCAGGTTTCGCGCTGCGCCGGAGGCACCCTCCTTACACGCGAGGCGAAGAGCGCGCCGGCTCAAAGATTTCGCAACAGGAAAAATTCCGGAGTCATGAGCAGCGCTTTACTTTTCTGGGATGAGCCCTAAGCGGGCGGGCAGCCAATCCTCCGTTGCCTCCAAGGTATATCCCTGAAATGAAACATGAGAGCGCCCCACCTTTGCGGTTTGTGCAAAGGGTGGGGGGAGAATCCTGCCCCAATGTTTGATAGAGACAGAACATGGATCCCAGCCCTGTGGAGGTGAACGGAACGGGAGTCAGCAGGCGAAATCCTCAGCCAAGCGAGAGAGCTCTTGGTCACCAATGAAAAGTTAGCTGGTCGGGACGGCCGGATTTGAACCGGCGACCCCTTGCACCCCAAGCAAGTGCGCTACCAGGCTGCGCCACGTCCCGACGGGAAGGAAAGCCGCTGGGGGTCTGCTGCGAGGGTCGTCACCTGCATTTTACACCAGGGATGCTCGCCGGCGGCGGCCTGCCTGGCTTGCGCTAACATGGGTTAGGCATGGACGCTGCGCCCATCAGGCTCGTCTACCGTTTCGCCACTTTCGAAGCCGATCCCGCCACCGGCGAGCTGCGCAAAGCGGGCGTGCGCCTGCGCCTGCCGGAACAGCCGTTTCGCGTGCTCATCATGATGCTGGAACGGCCCGGCGAGCTGGTCACGCGTGAGGAAATCCGCCAGAAGCTGTGGCCGGCCGACACTTTCGTGGATTTCGACCACGGCTTGAACACGGTCATCAACCGCCTGCGCGAAACCCTGGGCGATTCTGCCGCCAATCCCCACTTTATCGAGACCCTGGCGCGCCGCGGCTATCGTTTTCTTGCGACGGTGGACGTCACAGGCCCCGCCACCGCTGCTGCAGCGCCGTCAGCAGCGCCAGTCGAGCCCATCAGTCCGCCTGCCGAATCCAGAAAGATCAATGGCGCTGTGCTGGCGCTCAATGGCCGGGTGGCCGCTGTCCTCACCAGGCCGGAGGATGTACCCGCCGTCCCCCGCCGCTACGTGCGGGTTCTATTTCTGCTAATTCAGATCATGTACCTGTGCTTCTACATCGCCGCGCTAGCCCGCTTGCGCGCGCTTGAAGACCTGCTGGAAAGCGCCTTCACTCACTGGACCTGGATGGTCGTGGTGCTGGTGGTTACCGCCGCCGTCGGCATTCCCATTCGCCTGTACTTGCTGGCGGCCGTTAGCTTCGACGTGCGCGGGCTAACCCACAAGTTCCACCGCCTCTTCCCCTTCACTTTTGTGCTGGATGAGCTGTGGGCCCTTGCCCCCTTCCTGCTGCTGCCGCAGATCGGTCTGGGACTGGCCCTGGCCGCCAGCGCCGCCCTTATCTACGTTCCTTTTTCGCAACGAACCGTGCTGCTCATGGGAGACGCCCACGCACAGCGTCCACCTAGCTGAGGCGTGTGTGGGGCCGGGTCCTTCGACCCGGCCAGACGGGGCAAAGCCCCGTTTCCACACCAGCCAGGAACACAATCCGGTCCGCTGCCAGGAAATTCGCCAGCGAACACACGGCGATGCTGGCCAGGTTTGCCGGCACTGGCGGCATCCCAAGACCTCCCACCAGCAGTCGCATCAGCGCCAGGTTCCCCAGGATGGAAATGACGCCGTTGGTTACATGAAACCGTGCCAGCCTCTCCAGAACGCCGCCCTCGCGATCGCTCCAGGTGAAATTCTGGTGCCAGGCGAAATTGTGCAGCACGGCCGCCTCCACCGCCAGCGCCGTCGCCGGCAGATAATGCAACCCGGCCGCGGTCAGCAGCGCCAGCATGCCTAACTGCACAGCGATCCCAATAGCGCCTACCAGGCTGAACTTGCACCAGCGCCAGCCGGTCGCGCTCCAGATGCGGTCCTGGGTATTCATTGCAGGCGCTCCTCGCGATAGAGCTGCACCGTGTGACAAATAGCTGACACCGTCAAAATGCCGACCATACCCACGATAGCGATCACTCCGCCCACGTCGAACAGCAGGTAAGGCCGGCCGAAAATGTGGATCACCGGCCGGAACAGCAGCGCCACGCTCCCTGCGGCCAGCAGAATCCGAATCTCAGTAGGACCGAACTTCGCGTATGACAACCGGAAGGTTTTCAGGGTGTAGCTGGCCAGGTAGACCTCAACGGAAAGCATGAGGAACGCCACCAGCATGCCCATGGCGACGGCGGGATGCACGTAGCCGGAGAGTGCCAGCCCGCCCATGAGGAAGAAGGCGGAGAAGGTGTCAATCACGTGGTCCACGTAGAAGCCATAGCGCGGCCGCTGGCGGTTACGCACGCGCGCCAGCGTGCCATCCAGGCTGTCGCCCAGCCAATTGACCGTCAGGCAAACTACGGCACCCAGCAGCATTAATGGTTCCCAACCTGCCAGCGCGTAGCACACGCCAGCAGCCAGATTGCCGGCAAACCCAAGCAGGGTCAGGTGATCGGAGTTGATCCAGGCCGGTGTGCGTGCGGCCAGCCAGAGCAGCGCTCGCTTTTCAGCCGCCGCCACAAAGCTTTGCTGGATGCGGGTGGCTGGAGCGAAACCCAGCTTTTCGCCGCGCTCCGCCCCTTGCCATTCCAGCTTGGAAAATGGGGGTATCTCTTGCAGCGCCATAGTCGTCCTCCTTTATGCGAGAACAACTTGGCGCGCGGCTGGCAGAATGACAATGCCGGGCGCCTCAATTGCAGGTCAAATGCAGCTCAGTGCCTAAGGTGCTGATTCGCAAGGCCAAAAACCGGCAGATTTCAAGGGCAGGTGAGAGTTGTCTTGCCCGAAACCGCCGTTGACATCTGGCCCATGCCGGTCGCTGAGTTGGAGGAAACCTCTGCCGTTATCGTCACTTTCCCGGCGGCTCCCGCCGCACATTGTGCCATTCCACTCTGGCTGATGGTGGCGATGTTCAAGTTGGAACTGGACCAGTTGCCCGTATACGGCGGCTGGAAGGAGACGGGAGCAGGCGATGGCGGCTGGCTGAAAGTGCCGGTGGCAGTGAATTGTACTTGCCCCATGGTGAAATTTTGTGCGTCGGCATTGGCTGGCGTAACCATGACCGACTGGAGCATGCGGTTTGAGCTGGAATACATCGAGCCGCAACCCAGGGTTTGAGCGGCAATCACCACCACTAAGGTCAGCACGCTGGCACTGAGGACGACACCGGATCGCTGGCTCATAGGACCTCCTACCAATTATTGCCAATTAACAAAACATCAGAAATAGCAGGCATGAGCTACCTTGCCACAGACATTAGACACGGCAATAAGAAAAACGTTACGAAATCGGAAAGCATAGCGCAATCTTTCAAGTCGTCCGCTCAGCGGTTGCTGCCCCGAGCTTCCATGAAGGATTGAAGAATGAGCACAGCGGCCAGTTTATCCACCACCTGGGCGCGGCGGCGGATGCTCATTTCGGTCTCGCGCAACAGCCTGTTGGCCTGGGCAGAAGTGAGGCGCTCATCCCACAAGTGCACAGGCAGGCCGAAATGCCGGCGCAGTTCCTCGGCGAACTCCTTCATTTTCAATGATTGTGGGCCGACAGCGCCGCTCATGTGCAGCGGGTAGCCGACCACGATCTCGCGCACGCCATACTCGGCGATGGTGCGGGCAAGTTGTTCAAAATCAGCACGTTTGTTCTTGCGGCGTATGGTTTCCAGTCCCTGGGCGGTGATGCCTAAGGGGTCAGAAACGGCCCTGCCAATGGTTTTCGAGCCGACGTCCAGAGCGAGAATGCGGCCGGGAGTGGAAGCTGGGCTGGTGTCTTGCGAGGCCACACCAGAATTATAGGCGGAGGGAAGGAATTTCGAGTTTCAAGTTTCCAGTTTCAAATTCTTTTCACGAAACTTGAAACAGGAAACTCGAAACTATCAGTAATCGCTGGAGTCCTGCACCATGCCCAGGGACGCTGTCTCCTTTAGCGGAATATCCACGCCGGTGATGGTTGTGTTGCCATGATCGCGCAAGGCCGTCAGGGCCCGCTGCCGTTCGCCTGCCGGGACCACCGCATGATGGCTCAAGAACGCTTCCAGCTGTTCTTCGCCGCGAACCGTGCGGTAGAAGGAATTGCCGCTGGAGACGTTGTAGGTAATCTGATAATCGGCGATCAGGCGGTCGTACTTATCCCGCGTCTGACCCAGGCGAATGATATGGAGGATTCCCGGCATCATAGCCATTAACTTGGATGACCTGATGCTGGTTAAGTTTGTGCGTTGGGAACACAGGATGGGAACCGACTGGGCGTTTTCCCCAGCGCAGCAACCCTCAAGAACGGTAGGACAACCAGGTAATCAGGACAGAGTTGGCCAGCAACTCAGGCTTCCACCGGGGCAGCTTCTGGAAAGCGCAGCTTGGACTTGGACAAGGCTTTGTTCAGCAGCTGTTCAACCTGCTCTTCGTCCTGGTTTTTGGCCAGAGAGAGCTCGCTAATCAACAGGTAACGGGCCCGCTCGAGCATCTTCTTCTCCCGGAAGGACAAAGGCTTTGTCTGGTTCAGAAGCAGCAGGCTTTTGAGGACAGCGGCCACGTCCAGCAGAGAACCGGTGCGCATGCGTTCCGAGTTCTCTTTGAAGCGGTACTTCCAATCGGCGTTGTTGTTGCATTCCCCATCGTTCAGGAAGTCCAGTATTTTCTGGATTTCCCCGTTGCGCACCACACGGCGGAGCCCCACGGTGTTGACGTTGCTGAAAGGTACCATCACCTTGAGGCTGCTGGACTTAATCTTAAGCAGGTAGAACTTTTCCACGGTCGCGCCAATGGTGCGGCTGCTGATCTGCTCGATAATTCCTACGCCATGATTGGGATAGACGACTTTGTCACCGATGTGGAAGGCATCACTGATCATCATGAAGGGCACCCGCGAGGGCAGGCTTAGCCAGAGGAACTACCTAGTTCATTATAGCTGTGGGTACCTAAAACGTCAATTCCAGGTTGAGGTTAGAGCGACAGTGTGGGCGCTCACTGGAAGGTAAAAACACCTTTTCAGCGAAGATTTTGAGCGTCATTGTTCCCCTTTTGGGTCTATCTGTTAGCTCTCCTTACGCCCGCAGGTGCAGCTTCGGGAAACGTCTTAGGCTTGCGCCCCAAGCCCTTTCGCCCGCGTTATAATCGCTGCTGCCAGTTTATGCCGGAGCACATCAAGCGCAAGCTCCAGGAAGAAATTGAAACCCTGGAATATGAACTCAGTCACGACCTTCCCAAGGAACTGAAAAAGGCCGTGGCGCTCGGCGACCTCAGCGAAAATGCCGAGTATCACATGGCCAAACAGCGCCAGGAGTATGTCCGCGCCCGCCTGGGCCAGCTCAAAAAGCGCATGGCCGACCTGTCGCTTGTGAACATGAGCAATATTCCCAAGGATAAGGCGGGGCTGGGCTCCAAGGTGAAGGTCTACGACTCGACCAAGGAAGAGGAGATCGAGTACGAGCTGGTGACCAGCGAAGAATCGGACGTCTCCCAGGGTAAGATTTCCACCACCTCGCCCATCGGTCGCGCCCTGCTGAACAAGAAAGTGGGCGATACCACCCTGGTCACAACGCCGACGGGCAAGCGCGAGCTGGAGATCCTGAGCCTGACCACCATTCACGACGAGGCGCAATGAGCTGGACGGGCGCGTTCGGACGTGGCTGCCGGGTGCTGCTGACGGCCATAGTGCGCTACATGGCGATTGCCCGTATCAGTCCCAACGTGCTCACCTTCCTGGGGCTGGTGATTAACCTCATCGCCGCCTGCTTCTTCGGATACGCCAGCGGGGCCAACCAGCGGGCCATGTTTTTCTACGCCGGACTGGTGGTATTCGCCGCCGGCTTTATGGACCTGGTGGACGGACGCGTGGCTCGCGCCAGCAACCGGGTGACCCGCTTTGGCGGCTTCTTCGACTCGGTGGTGGATCGTTATAGCGATGTGGCGATCTTCTTTGGCCTGCTGGTCTACTATGCGCGCGCCAACCGCTTCTTCTATGTGGTGTTAGTAGCCGTGGTGATGACCGGCTCGGTGATGGTGAGCTACGCCCGGGCGAGGGCGGAATCGCTCATCGGCTCCTGCCGCGTGGGCTTTCTGGAAAGGCCGGAGCGGCTGGTGCTGGTGATCATCGGCGCCGTCTTCAACCACATGGCGCCGGTACTCTGGGTGCTGGCGGTTTTCTCCAACATCACGGTCATTCATCGCATCTACTACACCTGGCAGAAGACCAAGCCTACCGAATCGGCTCCCGCTGAGAATATCAGCGCAGCATAGAAGCCGAGATTTTCAGCGCAGGGAAGAAAGACAGCATGGACCGCCGCGAATTCGTCAAACTGAGCCTCACCACCGCGCTGGTTTCTTCCGGCACTTCGCAATCGCTATTCGCTGAGAACAGCGGCGGGATGCAGTACCGCACCCTGGGCCGCACGGGCGAGAAGGTTTCCATTGTCGGGTTGGGCGGCTACCACATCGGCATGCAGCAGGATGCCGACGAGAGCATCCGCATCATCCGCACCGCACTCGACCACGGCGTGAACTTCATGGACAACTGCTGGGACTACAACGACGGGGAAAGCGAAGTCCGCATGGGCAAGGCTTTGCAGAACGGCTACCGGCAGAAAGCCTTCCTGATGACCAAAATTGACGGGCGCGACCACAAGACTGCTGCGCAGCAGATTGACGAATCGCTCAAGCGCCTGCAGACCGACCGCATTGACCTGCTGCAGTTCCATGAGGTGATCCGAATGTCTGATCCGGAAAAGATTCTGGGCCCGGGCGGCGGCATGGAGGCGGCTCTGGCGGCCAGAAAAGCGGGCAAAACTCGCTATATCGGCTTCACCGGGCACAAAAACCCTGATGTGCACCTGAAGATGCTGCACACCGCCTTTGCCCACAATTTCACTTTCGATGCGGTGCAGATGCCGCTCAACGTGATGGACGCGCACTTCGAAAGCTTCGAAAAGAAAGTGCTGCCTGTTTTGGTGGAGCAAAAAATCGGAGTGCTGGGTATGAAATCCATGGGCGACAGCAACATTCTGGCCAGCAAAACGGTCACTCCCATCGAGTGCCTGCACTACGCCATGAACCTGCCCACCAGCGTAGTGATTACCGGCTGCGATTCCATGCAGATCCTGCAACAGGCGCTGAACGCGGCCGGCAGTTTCCGGCCCATGAACCGGCAGGAAGTAGCCGCCCTTCTGGCGAAGACGGCGCAAGCGGCGCAGAACGGGCGCTACGAGCCGTATAAGACTACCCACGATTTCGACGGCACCTACCAAAATCCAAAGTGGCTAGGGCCGGGCGAGAGCGGCGCCACCTACCCGCAGGCCTGAGGGCAGGGAACCACGATCCACACTCTGTCGCCGCCGGCGGATGCGCTCCGGCTCGAGTCCGGCTGGTAAACTCTCCCGAACACCACGTTTCCTCGTGGTCAATCATCTAACAACTGCGGAGAGAGGACTGCATATCGGCAGCATGCAACAGCAACGCCTTCAGCGACTCAGGCTGGTGAACTCGGCCATCGGATTTGTACTTTGCGGCTTTGCCGC
>DASSQB010000554.1:0-3603 GCA_035702725.1 Terriglobales bacterium
CGCCGCACTCACTTCATGAACCGCTCCATGAACTTGGTGTCTACATCGCCGGCGAGGAAGTCGGGGTCGGCGACGATCTTGCGCTGCAGCGGGATGGAGGTGTAGATGCCCTCGATGATGAACATCTCCAGCGCCCGCCGCATGCGCGATATCGCCTCCTCCCGGTCCTTGCCGCGCACCACCAGCTTGGCGATCAGCGAATCGTAATACGGCGGGATCACCGCATCGGTATGCGCCGCGGTATCCACGCGCACGCCGGTGCCGCCGGGAGGATGGAAAGCGGTAATCTTGCCGGCCGAGGGCGTGAACTTTTCCGGGTGCTCGGCGTTGATGCGGCACTCAATGGCGTGCCCGCGGGTCAGCACCTTGCCCTGCAGCACCTCATCCATGCGCCCGCCCACGGCCAGCAGAATCTGGCTCTTGACCAGGTCAACGTCGGTGACCATTTCCGTTACCGGGTGCTCCACCTGAATGCGGGTATTCATCTCGATGAAGTAGAGGCTGCGGTCCTCATCCATGAGGAATTCGACCGTGCCAGCGTTGACGTAGCCGATTTTAGAGAGCGTGGCGCCAAGCATGGAGCCGATGCGCTCGCGCAGTTCGGGCGTCATCTGGGTGGAGGGCGACTCCTCGAGCAGCTTCTGATGGCGGCGCTGGATGCTGCACTCGCGCTCGCCCAGGCTTATCACCTTGCCATAGGAATCGCCCAGCACCTGGAACTCGATGTGGCGGGGCCGCTCCAGGAATTTTTCCAGGTAAAGGTCGCCATTGCCGAAAGCGGCAGCCGCTTCTGACTGCGCGGCACGAAACAGGTTGGGCAACTCCTCGTCGCTGCGGATGATGCGCATGCCGCGCCCGCCGCCACCGGCCGAGGCCTTCACAATCACGGGATAGCCGATTTGCCGGGCCCACTCCTGAGCCTCGCCCTCAGAACTGATCACCCCCTCCGAGCCGGGCAAGATGGGCACGCCAGCCTGCCTCATGGCGGCGCGTGCCTTTTCCTTCTCGCCCATCAGGCGGGTGATTTCCGGTGGGGGGCCGATGAACTTGATGTGGCAGGTCTCGCATACTTCGGCGAAATTGGCATTTTCCGCCAGCAGCCCGTAGCCGGGGTGGATGGCATCCACGTTGGCGATTTCCGCCGCGCTGATCACCGCAGGGATATTCAGGTAGCTTTGCGCAAGCTGCGGCGGGCCAATGCAGATGGCCTCGTCGGCGAAGCGCACGGGTAGCGAGTGGCGGTCAGCCTCGCTGTAGATGGCCACCGCTTTGATGCCCAGTTCTTTGCAGGCGCAGATCACCCGCAGGGCAATTTCACCGCGATTGGCAATCAGGATCTTCTTGAACATTATGAGTGCAGCTATTTGCGCGGGCGCACTTCAAACAGGGGCTGGCCGTACTCCACCGGCTGGCCGTTGTTCACCACTCTCCTGACGACCTCGCCGGCGACGTCGCATTCGATTTCGTTCATCAGCTTCATGGCCTCGATGATGCACAGTACCTGGCCCACCTCCACGCTGTCTCCCGGCTTGACGAAGGGCGGCGAGCCCGGTGAGGGCGCCTCATAGAACGTTCCCACAATAGGCGAGGTGATCATGTGCAGCCCTTCCTCTTTGGCGGCCTCAGCGGGAAGCGGCGAAGAAGCGGCGGTTGCAGCGGAGGCGGGAGCCGGAGAAGCTGCTCGCGGCTCGATCACCGCGGGTGACGCCATGGGCGGCACGGTCACATAGTGCACATCGTGGCCGGCGGCAGCTTCGGTCCCACGCTTGATTCGGACCTTGACGTCACCGCGCTCCAGTTCAAACTCGGTAACGTCTTTCTCGATTAAGAACTCGATGAGTTCTTTGAGCTCTTTTTGATTCATGATCTGGTGGAGGGACTACGTTTTCCCTGCCGCCCCAGGAGCCGGCGGCCGGCATTATCCGCGGCGGTTGCTTGCGTGAACCGCCTGCGAATCCGCCCTTCTTACAGCACGATCAGTTCTTTGCTCGTGGAGGTGAGCACCTCGCAACCGGAGCCGGTCACAACCACCATGTCCTCGATCCGCACTCCGCCCCGCTTGGCCAGGTAAACTCCCGGCTCCACGGTAATCACCATGCCCGGCTGCAAGCGCTCCTGTTGTCCGGCGGCCACGCGGGGAGCTTCGTGGATTTCCAAGCCCACGCCGTGACCCGTGGAATGAGTAAAGTAGCGCCCCAACCCGGCACCGCGCAGCACGCTACGTGCTGCCCGGTCCACTTCGCCAACTGCCACTCCAGGCCGAACTGCTGCGATGGCCGCCAGCTGCGCTTCCAGGACTGCCTGATAAAAGCGGCGGGCCTCCGCTGTCGGGCGACCCACGGATACAGTGCGGGTCATGTCCGAACAATAACCAGCGAGTATAACACCGAAGTCGAAGAGCACGAATCCGTTACGAGGAACTTGGCTGACCGTAGGATGCGCGTGCGGCAAGGCGGAACGCGGACCGGCAGCCACGATGGTGGGAAACGACATGGCCTCCGCTCCCTTTCGGCGCGCCGCGTACTCCATTTCCGCCGCCAGGGCGACCTCGGTGACACCGGGACGAGCCTTTCGCAGTGCTACTTCAAAAAGCGACGCTCCCAGGCTGGCCGCCGAGCGCATGCACGTCAGTTCCTCCTGGTCCTTCACCATGCGCAGGCGCTCCACCACACCCGCGGTATGGTGCAGGCGCACCCGGGAAGCAAGAGTACGCAGCAGGAGTACCCGCGACGCCACCGTGAGATGGTCGCCTTCAATGCCTATCACCAGCTTCTTTCGCCCGGCCCGCTTCCGCAGCCACTCCGCCGCGGCAAGCAGGGCGGATTTGCGAACGATGGCTACCCGCGCATCCACCACTTCCGCCCGGGCCTGCTCGGTGTAGCGGCCGTCGGTAAAAAGCACGGAACCGGAAGGCGCCAGGGCCAGAGCCGCGCTGCTGCCGGTGAAGCCGCACAGGTAACGCACGTTGGGCAAATGGCTGGTCAGGAAAACATCGCACTTGGAAGCTTCACCTGACTGGAACAACCGGCGCTGTCGAGTTCGGTAATCCATGCGGGGCAAGTTAGCGCTTAAGGCACTGCTGCGTGGTTTCAAGATACATGATCGGGGCGGCGTTGCTGGCTGCTTTAAGAAAAACAAAGGCCCTCGTCGCCGAGGGCCTGTTGGTTGCGTTCTGATTCGCGGTTAGGTCTGCATGATCTTCGGCGTAATGAAGAAGATCAGCTCCTGCGTGGAGGTGGAGACAACCGTGCGCTTAAACAGGTTGCCAAATACCGGAATATTGCCGAGCAGAGGCACCTGCTGCACGTTCATCGAGTTCTGCGTCTGGATCACGCCGCCAATCACCACCGTGCCGCCATCGGTGACAAGCACCTGCGTGGTCGCCTGCTGTGTAATCAGGGTGGGGTTGCCCTGTACGGTGCGGCTGAAGTCGGGCGTGGTGTTTTCCACGTCCACGTTCAGGAAGATGGTGTTTTCCGCCGTGATCTGCGGCGTAACCGTCAGGCGCAGGAAAGCATCCACGTAACTGGTGGTGGGCGGGCCGCCCAATTGCGCCTGGGTCACGATGGGGATGCGGAAGCCCTGCCGCACCACCGCCTGGAT